>CAYWRH010000129.1:0-13028 GCA_964460435.1 uncultured Desulfatiglans sp. | reverse complement strand
ACTATATATAAATTATGTATATCATCAATTATAACAGGTATAATTTCCATATTTATTCTTCATTTTTTTAAAATTGCCCCTTCAGATATCCCGCATGGAGAAAAAGATGAAGATTAATAATGTGAATTTGATATATGTTTTTTTAAGGTGCAACATTTGAGAACTTCAGGATTTGACCCGATTCTGGCCGAGATAATCGGCAGACGTTTAAGGATTGTAACAATCTTTGTTATATTTTTTGTTGCAATCCTTATTTCAAGGCTGTGGTTCCTCCAGATTATCAAAGGGCCCATGTACAGGGTAAAATCGGAAAATAATAGGATACACCTTCAGAGCATACCCCCCTTCAGAGGTCTTATTATGGACCGGAACGGCGAGCTTTTAGTCGATAATAGACCCTCCTATGACCTTTATGTCATTCCTGAAGATATTAAAGCCCCTGAAGAGCTGCTTCAAAAGGTAAAGCCTCTGATATCTTTGGATCAGACACAGTCCGAGGGTTTTCTAAAGAAGATAAAAACCGGCCGCTCTTTTAACCCTGTTTTACTTAAAAAGAATATGTCGAGAGAAGAGCTTGCGGTTATCGAAGCAAATCTTTTCAATCTGCCCGGGGTTTTCATTGAAGTCAGTTCCCAGCGAAATTACATATATGACACCTTTGCATCACATATTATCGGATACCTTGGGGAAATAAATGAAAGACAGCTGAAAAGCGGGAAATACATGGAAAACCGCCAGGGTGATCTGATCGGTCAATACGGGATAGAAGGGATCTGGCAGAATGAGCTGAATGGAAGGAGCGGAGGACGACAGGTTGAGGTGGATGCTGTTGGCAGAAAACTCAGGACCATATCAGAAAAACCGCCTGAGCCAGGGTACAATATCTATCTCACTATCGATAAAGGCCTTCAGCTGCTTGCTGAGGAATCCCTTAAGGATAAAACCGGTGCGGTTGTGGCCATTGACCCGAATAATGGTGAGGTGCTTGCGCTTGCCAGCAGCCCGGTCTTTGAACCCAAAAAATTTGTGACAGGTATTAAAAAGGAGGAGTGGAATTTACTGGTGGGCAGCAAAGAGTCCCCCCTTCAGAACAGGGTAATAAGGGGGCAGTATCCGCCCGGTTCAATATATAAAATAATCGTTGCACTTGCAGGGCTTGAAGAGGGTGTCATAGACCCCAAGGAGGAGGTGTTCTGTCCCGGCTATTATAAACTGGGGGACCATAGCTTCGGATGCTGGAAAAAGGGCGGTCATGGCAGTGTCAATCTTTACACAGCCTTGCGCGATTCATGTGATGTCTATTTTTACCGTACAGGCAGGAAGCTGGGCATAGACAGGATAGCACACTATTCCAGGATGTTTGGTCTGGGGAAAAAGACAGGGATAGACCTTGATAATGAAGAGGCAGGTCTAATACCGGATTCAGACTGGAAAAAGCGGAGGTTTGGCGTGGCATGGCAACAGGGCGAAACCCTTTCATGCGCAATAGGGCAAAGCTACATTAACGTCACGCCTATTCAAATGGCCAGCATGATATCAACTGTTTTTAATGGCGGCTTGATATATAAACCAAAGGTGGTAAAAATGGTAATGAGCGATGAGAGTAAAATCGTTCAAATTGCCCCGGAGCAGCCTGAAAAAATCAATATCAGAAGTGAAAATCTGGAGCTTGTTAAAAAGGCCCTTATAGCCGTTGTAAATGATCCAAGCGGCACAGGAAAAAATTCAAAAGTTAATGGGATAACTGTTGCAGGAAAGACAGGAACAGCCCAGGTAATAAATCTCAAAAAGGCAAAAACCATGACACCGGTCGGCGATATACCGGATGAGTACAAGGATCATGCATGGTTTGTGGCAGTAGCGCCGGCTGAATCCCCCAAGATAGCGATCGCTGTGCTTATTGAACATGGTGAGGGCGGCGGACGTAATGCTGCCCCTGTTGCCGGCAAACTTATCTCTCATTATCTGAAACAATGAAGAAAGGCGCGTATACTCATGTTTGACAGAAGACTAATTCAGAATTTTGACTGGGTTTTAGTGCTTTTGCTTATCCTGATCGCAGGGGTTAGCCTTACAAATCTTTATAGTGCGACCTATCCAATATGGGATGCAGGAGGGCGCCAGATATTCCTGAAGCAGATATACTGGTTCCTGATAGGTTTTGCCTTCTTTTTTACAATGGTTCTGTTTGATTACCATTATATCGAACGCATGGCCTATCCCATTTATATATTGTCTCTGGGACTTTTGGTTGTTGTCCTTATTATCGGAAGCATATTTTCCGGTTCACAGAGGTGGATCAGCATGGGAGGGATTACATTTCAGCCTTCCGAATTTGCAAAGGTTGCCCTTGTTATCATCCTTTCAAAATTTTTTGCAGGCCAGGAATATACAGAATACAGGCTCAGAGACCTCTGGCGTCCATTTTTACTTGTTGCCATTCCTTTCGCATTGATTGTCAAGCAGCCGGATCTGGGCACAGCCCTGATGCTTATTTTTATTGCAGCATCCATAATCCTTTTTATGAAATTAAACTGGCGTTCAATGCTGATTCTTTTTTTTATAACAACCCCGGTAATCCCCCTTGTGTGGTTCACATTGAAGGAATATCAGCAGAAGAGGATACTCACCTTCCTCAACCCTGAAAATGACCCTCTAGGCTCAGGATATCATATTATGCAGTCAATGATCGCAGTAGGTTCAGGATTTCTGTGGGGGAAGGGCTATCTCAAGGGCACACAGACAAGGCTGCATTTCCTGCCGGAACAGCATTCGGATTTCGCTTTTTCCGTTCTGGCTGAGGAGTGGGGTTTTGCCGGATCATTGACTCTGATTTTACTGTATCTGATCCTGATACTGTGGGGCTTAAGTATTGCCAAAAACTCAAAAGATATGTTCGGTTCTGTTCTTTCTGTCGGCTTTTTATCCATTGTATTCTGGCAGCTAGTAATAAATATAGGCATGACCATTGGCCTCCTGCCTGTTGTAGGCATCCCTCTGGTGTTCTTCAGCTCAGGGGGATCATCCATTATCAGCACTATGATCGGGATGGGCCTTTTAATGAGTATAAGCATGAGACGGTTCATGTTTCAGTAGCAGATGAGCAATCATTTTATCAGTATGGGCCATGCCCTGACTCAGGAGCCAATTTTGCTTGCTTTAGGAGGGCTGTTATGGTATCTCACCAAAAAAATATAAAAGGGGAATAGCATGAAAAACAAAGATGATCTGAATGCATTCCTGACCAAGGATACTGAATTTGAAGGCAAATTATCCTTTAAAGGTTTTGTAAGAATTGACGGGAGATTTACCGGAGAGATAGTATCGGAAGGCACATTGAGCGTCGGAGAATCAGCAGTAATCCGTTCTGATATACATGTTGCAAATATTATCATCAGCGGTGAAATCAGAGGCAATATAATAGCCGACAAGAGGATACAGATCCATGCCCCTGGCAAGGTCTTCGGCAATATCCAGGCCCCTGCTGTAATTATAGAGGAAGGCGTTATCTTTGAAGGTAACTGCAGGATGCAGAAGGTTGATAAAGACCAGGATAAAAAACTTGCTGTGGTCAGCTGAATCTGAATAAATTAGACAGGTATTTTACTTTTGCCTTCCTTTCAAATATTGATATTCAATTCTGTTTTTTTATAGAGAGTATTATGCCAGAAATAAACTATACTGTTATTATCCAGGTGATTAACTTTATCCTGCTTCTTCTTCTGCTCAATATCATTTTTTACAGGCCGGTCAGAGGGGCGCTCAGCCAACGGCAGAAAGAGATCGATTCTGCCGCAATGTTGACTGAAGAGTGGACAAAAAAAATAGAGAAATATTCTTCTGAAATCGAGGAAAAAATTGGTCTGGCAAGAAAACAGGGCATAAAAGAACGTATGGGCATCAGAGATTCAGGCCTTTCCCATGAGAAAGAGCTGGTTCAGGAGGCGAGTTTACAGGTTGAAAGAGAATTAGAGACAGCAAGAGATGACATCAGGGAGAAGATAGAGAGGGCAAGGTCATATCTGCATGGGGAGATCGACAGCATCTCAAGAGAACTTGCAGAAAAAATACTTGGGAGATCCCTTGGATGATGCTTAATAAAAAAAGATACCGGGTATTTTTTGCGGTTTTATGCGCCCTTTTTATTATCCTGGAGGCCCCCTTATACAGCAGTGAAACCTCTTACCCTTCAGCTAATCATCAGACAGATGCACATCCAGCGGATGAATCAGGCCATGAGGCCAGTCATTCATCTGACAGGAGAGGCGATTATCTGGACCTTTTATATCGCTTTATAAACTCAGGTGTGCTTATCGTAATCCTTATAATAGTATACAGAAAGGCAAGGATATCCTATTATTTTTCAGCAAGGAGCGAAGAGATCGCAAAAAGGATGGCAGACCTTAAAAGGGACAAAGATGAGGTGGAAAAGAGATATAAAGAGGTTGAGGAGAGGTTAAAACAGATAGAAGGGGAGAGCAGTAATATAATAGAGCAGTATCGGAAAGAGGGGATCGCTGAAAAAGAGAGGATCATTTCAGGCGCAAAGGAGCGGGTCAGCCAGATATTGGAACAGGCAGAGAAAACCATTCAGAGGGAAGTTGAATCTGCAACAGTTGAACTCAGGCAGGAAATACTGGAGAGGGCCTCGCAGAGGGCACAGGAGATTCTGGCAAGGGAGATAGGAGAAAAGGAACAGGATATCATGGTTATTGAATTCATGGAAAAGATGGGCAGGGTTAAATGAACAGTTCAAGGGTTTCAAAAAGATATGCAAAGGCACTTTTTATCCTTGGACAGGAGGATGGTTCTTTTGTCACCTATGGGAGGGAACTTGAGGAGTTTAAAAATTTTTATGCTGAAAACCCTGATTTCAGAAATGCCTTGTCAAATACCGTTTATAAACTTGAGGAAAGAAGAAATGTATTGAATTATGTGCTGGATAAAAGCGGTTTTTCCGCGGTTATTAAGAATTTTCTCAATCTTCTTCTGGAAAGGAACAGGATAAATTTTATAAAGTATATAACTGAAA
The DNA here is from genome assembly GCA_964460435.1 of uncultured Desulfatiglans sp. Classification (GTDB taxonomy): domain Bacteria; phylum Desulfobacterota; class DSM-4660; order Desulfatiglandales; family HGW-15; genus JAAZBV01. Next base: position 7,996 of record CAYWRH010000129.1, on the reverse strand, counting down.
GATATGCCGCCTTTGCTGATGAGGCGCAGGGAATTACCAACGCCGAGATTATTACAGCGAGACCTTTGCGGTATGATACATTGCAGAAATTAATATACTCACTTAAGAAAATGACTTTAAAGGATATCCGGTCAAAGGTAATTGAAGAGCCTGGTCTGATAGGCGGCATTGTGGTAAAAATAGGGGATACTGTCATGGATGGCAGCGTAAAGGCCCAGCTTAAGGGGCTTAAAGAATCTTTTAGAAGGGGCGGGCAGAGCTCATGGAAATAAGAGCAGAAGAGATAAGTCAGGTTATTAGAGAGCAGATCAAGGATTATGAAAAAAAGATGGATGTCAGCGAGACAGGCGTCGTACTTTCTGTAGGTGACGGCGTTGCCAGGGTGCACGGGGTACAGAATGCAATGGCAATGGAGATGCTTGAATTTCCGGGCGGGATTTATGGCCTCTGCCTTAACCTTGAAGAGGACAATGTCGGTGTTGCTATTATGGGTGATGACTCAAAAATAAAAGAGGGTGACATCGTAAAAAGAACCGGCAGAATCGCTGAGATCCCTGTTGGAGAGGCAGTCCTTGGAAGGGTTATTGATGCTGTCGGTAACCCCCTTGACGGCAAAGGTCCGATAAATGCCAGGGAATATAGAAGACTTGAGATGGTAGCGCCAGGGGTTATAGCCAGAAAACCAGTAACAGAGCCCATGTATACAGGTATAAAGGCTATTGACGCCATGACACCTGTTGGAAGGGGGCAGAGGGAGCTTATCATAGGTGACAGGCAGATCGGGAAGACAGCGATAGCTGTTGATGCAATCCTGAATCAGAAAGATTCAGATATCTTCTGCATCTATGTTGCAATAGGACAGAAAAAATCCACTGTTGCCCAGGTTGTTGATGTGCTTGAAAAGGCAGGGGCAATGAAATACACAACCGTGGTTGCAGCCTGTGCAAGTGATCCTGCCACCCAGCAGTACATGGCGCCCTATGCAGGCTGTTCAATCGGTGAATATTACAGGGACAGCGGCAGGCATGCCCTTATTATATATGATGACCTTTCAAAACAGGCGGTTGCATACAGGCAGATTTCACTTCTTTTAAGAAGGCCTCCGGGAAGGGAGGCGTTTCCCGGTGATATATTTTATAACCATTCAAGGCTTTTGGAGAGGGCCGCAAAGCTGAATGATGAGCTTGGGGGCGGATCTCTCACAGCGCTTCCCATTATTGAAACCCAGGCAGGTGATGTTTCTGCCTATATACCCACAAATGTTATTTCAATCACTGATGGACAGGTTTACCTTGAACCAAACCTCTTCTTTTCAGGCATTAGGCCTGCCATCAATGTGGGCCTCTCAGTATCAAGGGTTGGCGGTGCCGCTCAGACAAAGGCAATGAAAAAGGTTGCAGGCACACTCCGCACAGAGATGGCCCAGTTCAGGGAGCTTGAGGCGTTTGCACAGTTCGGAAGCGATCTTGATAAGGCAACCCTGCAGCAGATCAACAGGGGTAGAAGGCTGGTTGAGGTGCTTAAACAACCCCAGTATCAGCCCATGCCCCCTGAAAAAGAGGTGGTGATCCTTTTTGCAGCGGCAAACGGCTATCTTGATAAGTGGCCTGAAAACAGGATATCTGAATATGAAACCAGGATGCTTGAAGAGATATCAATAAAAAGGCCTGAGTTACTCTCAGAGATAAGGGAGAAGGGCCAGATCAGCGATGACCTGGAGAAAAGGCTGAAATCCTTTCTGGATATTTTTGAGGCTGAATTTAGGGCATGAACTTAAGTTACACTGTATGGTTAAGATTTTTTAATGCTGAAGATAAAAAAATCAGACCTGAATCAGGCAGGGCCGGGTAGGTTAAATGGCTGCATTAAGAGATATTAAGCTAAAAATAAAGGCAATAAAAAAGATAGAGCAGATCACAAGGGCAATGAGCATGGTTGCGAGCGCAAAACTGCGCAATACCCAGGGCAAGATGGAGAGGTTTGCGCCATATGCACGCAAGTTTGAAGAGATCATGGGTAACCTTGCAGGCCGGATAGACCCTGACATACATCCCTTATTAGTGAAAAGAGAGGGTGTGAAAAATGTTGAGCTCCTGCATTTTTCCTCTGACAAGGGTTTATGCGGGGGTTTTAACATGAATAATATTGCCCTTTCTGAAAAGTGGGTGAAGGAACAGAAAGAAAAAGAGAGGGGATATCAACTCAATATTGTGGGCAGAAAGGGACGTGACTATTTTTCAAAGAGGGGCTTTAATGTTTCATCATCACATATCCAGGTATATGCAAACGTGAATATCTCCTTTGTGAATAAGATGACACATGATTTTATCGGTAAATATATGAATGGTGAGATTGATGAACTTTATATGGTCTATTCCAGGTTCATGAGTCTCTCAAAACAGATACCGACACTCATTAGGTTGATCCCTGTTGAGCCTAAAGAGGCGGCAGCGAATGCAGGGGGATCTAATGAATATATGTGCGAGCCGGATATAAAGGAGCTGTTAGTCACACTGCTGCCAAAACATATCAGCGTACAGATCATGAACGCATTTTTCCAGAACGAGGTCAGCGAATATGCGGCAAGGATGGCCGCAATGGATAATGCCAAGAAAAACTGCAAGGATATGGTTAAGGAGCTGACCCTGACATTCAACAAGGCGAGACAGGCGGCAATAACCGCTGAACTTATGGATATTGTGGGTGGCGCAGAGGCCATATCGTAATTTAAGGAGGTTTAGATTATATAATGAGTGAAGGTAAGATAATTCAGGTCACCGGTCCGGTTGTGGACGTCGAATTCAAGGAGGGGGCATTGCCTGAAATTTTGACAGCCCTTCACATTACAAACCCTGCTATTGATGATACAGAGGATAATCTTGTCGTGGAGGTGGCGCAGCATCTAGGTGATAATGTTGTACGCTGCATAGCAATGGATATTACTGACGGGCTAATAAGGGGGATGAAGGTTAAAAATACCGGCAAACCCATAATGATGCCTGCGGGTGATGCTATCCTGGGCAGGGTACTAAATGTTGTAGGCAGACCGGTTGACGGCAAGGGGCCTGTTAATGCGACCGAGTTTCTGCCAATACACAGACCCGCGCCATTATTTACTGAACAGGACACCACTGTAAATGTCCTCGAAACAGGGGTAAAGGTAATTGACCTCCTGGTCCCTTTTCCGCGTGGAGGCAAGATGGGGATGTTTGGCGGCGCCGGTGTGGGAAAGACCGTTGTTATGATGGAGATGATCAATAACATAGCAATGCAGCATGGGGGAATAAGCGTATTTGCAGGTGTAGGCGAGAGAACAAGGGAGGGGAATGACCTATACCTCGATATGATGAAATCAGGGGTCATTGAAAGGGCTGCCCTTATTTATGGCCAGATGACAGAACCTCCGGGGGCCAGGGCAAGAATCGCCCTTTCAGCCCTTACGGCTGCTGAATATTTCAGGGATGTCAGGGGGCAGGATGTCCTTCTTTTTATTGATAATATATTCAGGTTTACCCAGGCAGGGAGCGAGGTGTCGGCGCTACTGGGCAGAATCCCCTCAGCGGTTGGCTACCAGCCTACTCTGGCAACCGACCTGGGGGCGCTCCAGGAAAGGATTACATCGACAAAAAACGGTTCCATTACATCTGTCCAATGTGTGTATGTGCCTGCTGATGATCTTACTGACCCTGCCCCTGCGACAACCTTTGCCCACCTTGACGGCACGGTTGTACTGAACAGGGCCATATCAGAGCTGGGCATATATCCTGCGGTTGATCCGCTTGACTCGACATCACGAATACTTGACCCTAAATACTTGGGTATGGAGCATTATACTGTCGCCAGGAGCGTTCAACAGATACTCCAGAAATACAAAGACCTTCAGGAGATAATAGCTATCCTTGGCATGGATGAGCTTTCAGATGAAGATAAGACTACTGTTGCCAGGGCGCGCCGGATTCAAAGGTTCCTTTCTCAGCCATTTCATGTAGCCGAGGTATTTACCGGGACAAAGGGTAAATATGTGCCTGTAAAGGAAACAATAAAAGGGTTTATGGAGATTATTGAGGGCAAACATGATGACCTGCCTGAAAGTGCATTTTATATGGTGGGCTCCATAGAAGAGGCCAGGGAAAAGGCTGAAAAGATGGCTGAAGGGCATTAGGGACAAAAAATTATGGGGAAACTGCATCTTGAGGTCATAACACCAGCCGGGGTCATTGCCAGTGTTCAGGCTGATATGGTTGTTGCACCCGGCACGGATGGCAAATTCGGTGTCCTGCCAGGCCATATAAGATTCCTGTCCGGTATTGTGCCAGGTGAGTTGCACTATATAAATGACAATAAAACTGTATACATGGCCGTTTCCTCGGGCTTTGCCGAGGTCAATAATGACAGGGTTTCTGTTCTTGTAGATTCAGCGGAAATGGCAGGGGATATAGATGTAAAAAGGGCCATGTCTGCAATGGAAAGGGCAAGGCAAAGGCTCACAAAAAGGTTAGATGGCGGGGATACGGACCTTGCCAGGGCAGAGGCATCATTAAAAAGGGCAGATTCCAGGTTAAAGGTGTCAGGGAAAAACAGTTAATTTGAGGATTTAACAGCTTAAAAATAGGGAGGCAGGCCTGTAGCCTGCCTTTTTTATTGACTTTTTTTTGATGGAAAGATTATAAGTGTAGACTCGAAGTTTAGTTTGTATCTATTCGAAAGAAGTGAAAAACATGGAACAGTAAAAACGGGGGCATTATGGAATTTACCATTGAGACAGATTATTTTAAACTCCTTGAAGATAAAATTAACGAGCTTATAAACAGGATACAGGAGGTAAAGGCTGAGAAGGATTCATGCCTTAAAACAATCAATGAACAGAAAAACCGGATTGACATATTAACCGATGAATTGACTGCGCTTCGTGAAAGTAAAAAGCAGGCAAAGGAAAGAATAACTACAATAATAGAAAAGATTGATAAACTTGCTGTTTAAAACCCTGGAGCAGTCTTTTGGATAAGCCTATTAAAATAAAGATTCAGGATAATGAATACCTTATCAAAAGCAAGGGCAATGATACAGACAATGTTTACAAGATTGCTGAGTATGTCAATGAAAAGCTGAGAGAAACAGATGAGATAAGCAAGGGGATGTCAGAAAAGAGGGCGGCAATACTTACCGCACTTAATATTGCCAGTGATTATTTCAGGGTGCTGGATGAAAGAGAAAGGTTATTACAGGAGATACAGAATAAATCTCAGTCACTGATATCCGTGATAAACAGCAGGATAAAGGATTAAGGGTTATTTGTTAATGGGCATTGGGTATAACGGGAAAGATATCTTTATGAGCTGAATGCGCGTGTTTTTTTAATAAAAACACATATCAGGATGAATGAATAATAAAAGGGTTGAAGTTTTTAAAATGGTATCTGAAAAAAATTTTAATACACTTTCTGCAGACCCTGATTTGATATCCGGTGATGCAGTCTATTATTTAAATATCCTGTTTCTTTCAGTCCTTTCAAGTTTGGTATCATTCCCTTGTTTTACCGGCGTTATAAATTAATAACTGGGTGAGGTCAAATGCCTCATTAAACTAACACCTGAAAAGGTCTGGCCAGATAAGTTGTGATAGAAGCATATAAAAAACAACCTGATTTGAGCCATGCCTTATACAGAAGGAAGGTGATACTATATGGATACAATCATGATTATTGGCGGGATAGCTGGTATCATTTTAATAATAATAGCTGGTTTTGCAGGGTTTCTATATGGCAAGAGGAAGGTGGAAAAACAGTTTGAATCTATCACAGTATATTCAAAAAAGATCATAAATGAGGCCCACAGGCAGGCCAAGACAATAAAAAAAGAGGCCATGCTAAGGGCAAAGGATACTATCTATCAGCTAAAGAATGAACTTGACAGAGAGGCAAAGGAAAAAAATGAGCTTCTCATAGCACAGGAAAGCAGGCTGGTTCACAAGGAAGAAAGCCTTGATAAAAAGATCAGCCAGGTTGAAAGCAAGGAGGGCCTCCTTATAAAACGTGAAAAAAACATCAGCAAGATGGAGGAAGAACTCCAATTAAAAAATGAAGAGTATAATAAACTAATCGCAGAGCAGAGGGTCCAGCTTGAGAAGGTTGCAGGGATTTCAAGTGAAGAGGCCAAAAAATTGCTTGTAATGTCCATGGAGTCTGAGGCAAAGCATGATGCTGCCAAGCTGATAAGGAAGATCGAAAACGAGGCAAGGGAGACATCCAAGAAGAAGGCACAGGAGATAATTGCCCTTGCAGTAAAACGATATGCAGGCGATTATATATCTGAGAACACGGTTTCTGTGGTTGATCTTCCGAGTGAAGAGATGAAGGGGCGCATAATAGGAAGGGAAGGCCGTAATATCAGGGCTATTGAGGCTGCAACAGGGATAAACCTTATTGTGGATGATACGCCTGAGGCTGTTATCCTCTCAGGGTTCAACCCGGTAAGGCGTGAGGTTGCAAGGGTCTCCTTATTAAGGCTTATAGAGGATGGCAGGATACACCCGGCAAGGATCGAAGAGATTGTTAAAAAGGTAGAAAAAGAGATAGATGTAAGCATAAAAGAGGCGGGCGAACAGGCCACCTTTGATGTAGGTGTGCATGGCATTGACCCTGAGATAGTCAAACTTATAGGCAGGCTCAAGTACCGCTCAAGCTATGCACAGAATGTGCTGGCGCATTCAAGGGAGGTTGCATTTATCTGCGGAGTAATGGCCTCTGAACTTGGTGTCAATGTTAAAAAGGCAAAACGTGCAGGGCTGCTTCATGATATAGGGAAAGCTGTTGATCATGAAATCGAAGGCCCTCATGCCATTATCGGCGCTGATCTGGCAAGAAAATACCATGAAGCTGCAGATGTGGTACACGCAATACAGGCCCACCATGAAGATATTCCGCCTGATACAATACTTGCTGTGCTTGTACAGGCGGCTGACACCCTTTCAGGAGCAAGGCCCGGGGCAAGACGCGAGATGATAGAGTCATACATAAAAAGGCTTGAAGAGCTTGAAAAGATAGCCATGTCTTTTACAGGCGTAAGCAAATCATTTGCTATACAGGCAGGTAGAGAAATAAGGATTATGGTGGAGGGTGATCAGGTTGATGATGATCAGTCTGCCATAATATGTAAAGATATCGCTAGCAAGATAGAAAAGGAGTTGACCTATCCCGGGCAGATCAAGGTTACTGTTATCAGGGAGACAAGGTCTGTTGAATATGCGAAATAATTAGCCGTTTTTTATAGGGGGCATTATTCTTGGAAAAGGCATTATTTAATAAGAAAGGCGATGCTGTTGCCTATATTTCCGATGATTATGATTCAACTATCTACCTGTGGCATGGTCAGCAGGTGGCCTATCTTTATGATGAAAGGTTGATTTACGGGGTCAATGGCAAACACCTGGGCTGGTTCATTGATGGCATCATTTATAATAACAGCGGAGAAAGGATAGGCTTCACAGCATCATCCTGCCCCGTTGCTCCCGGAAATGAACCTGTTAAACCGAAAAAGCTCATAAAATATGAGCTGCAGCCAAGGTGGAAGGAAAACACCCTCCCAAAACTTAAATATACCCTTGCTGATGCAGACCTGTCAGAATTTTTGCTGGCTGGCGAGGTTTATAATCCAAGGCGCAGCAAAGCTATTATTAAAAAAATATCCTGATGAACAGTATGTAGGTCGGATTAAGCGAAACAACCCGACATTATTCCGCTGAAATAGTTATATAATGAAGGTCGAAGTATTCGCGAAAGTCGGGTTAACGAAGGCATGACCGGGAATCCAAACACCGAGCGTCATTCCCGACCTGATCGGGAATCCATTTGTTTTCAACTTGTGATTGCTTGTCCTCCGCGGGTGGATAGAAATCTGTCCAATGTCAAGGGCTGACCCCGATTTTTTCCCGACCCCGATTTTTTCCATGAGGATCTTCCGGGATAATGAACTGATTGTGACCTATGAATTAGCAAAAG
>CAYWRH010000128.1:0-13146 GCA_964460435.1 uncultured Desulfatiglans sp. | reverse complement strand
AAATCGTTCGACCAATAATTCGGCAAAAAGTATGACCATATTGTGGTAAATCACACAAAAGTTTAATGTAAAGGCCCTCTTTTACGGACATGACCACGTATTCACAGATATCCCGGTGGATGGCATACATTATACCTGCGTGGGAAGCGCAGGCGCACCCTGGAAATTTACAACAGAAGAGACAGGATATAAAAAATACTGGCCTGAATCAGGTTATACATGGGTGGATGTTAATGAAGATAAAGTGGTGGTCTCATTTATCAGGCCTGATAAGGTAAAACCGGAGGGTGAGGTTTTACATCAATTTCAAATGGTTTAAACCGGATATTATATTAACAGCAGATGATTTATGAAGACGCCATCAGAAAGCTTCTTCTGAATGGCATCTTCTTATTATAATGGCATTTATTTTAATAAATCTGTTTTATAGAGCTTGTAAAATTCCGGGCATTCGGTCATGGGTATCTTTTTGGATAGATCCCTGTTTTTAAGACCAGGGTAATCAGCCCCGTAACGATATGACCTGTGGATCATGTTATTCATCATGTTGGGCATATCGCCATCTTCAACATAGCATTTTGTCTCGCCATTGAAAACAGGGCTTACATAATCCCATACAACCTTTTTGTCTTCTGTTATCTCAAAAAGGTGACCGCTGTGGGTAGAAGTCACATGTATATTTCCGTTAGGAAGCATCTGTGCATAGCCCTGGCGGAATGAATAGAAACTCTGCGTAGTAGTTGTGTGATATTCCCATACAATCGCATTTGTCTTCCTGTCCATGATTACCACACTGGAACGGTTGCCCTCAGCACGTTCAGACCCATTATCAAATACCATGAAACGGTCTTTACCAAGGTATGAAACCCCGTGAGAGCCGAACACCTTTTGATCGCCATTGTCATACCATGAGGGTTTCTCACCCTGCCCATAGGCACTGGGATTTCCCCATCTGTAGACCATCTTCCCGGTCTTGTGATCAATCAGATAAAACTCGCTGAAATTTCTTGAGTTGAGCAGGAGCATGTCCATCTCAGGGATATACTCAAGCACATTGAAATGACTCCAGTCAAAGCTGGCATAATTAGGGCCCAGCTTTGCCGGCAGGACATAGTTAATATCAAACTGATTAGGGCCTGTACCGATATGGTCCCATACATGCCATTCCCAGACAGTATTTCCCTTTTTATCCACCTCGCGCACAAAATCCACCCAGAATTCGTTGTGATATTGATCCATATCGTAAACTTCAAGAGGGATGGTTTTCGGATCTCGTCCTTTCGCTATCGCATCATCTATACTTTTTGCCTCCCAGCCCAATATGAGTGTATTACCGTTCGGCATGCGGGCAAAACAGTGATGCTGTATCTCGGTTGGTGTATTCATTTTATATTCCCACACCACCTTGCCGTCCCAGTCTATCTCCTGAACAATGCCCCCTGCCCCGCCTATCCCCGCAGGCTTTTTTTTCATTACGCCGCCGCGAAGCAGATTTCCATTTGGAAGCAACATGGCATAAGCGCCCGGCGTATACTCCGATTCCCATTTGTGGACGATATTTCCCTCCATGTCTATAAGGTATGTTGTTTTGCAGTTTAACATGGGTGCAAAAAGGGTATATCCGCCGTAGGATTTTTCCTTGTCATACTTGAGCACCCCTGTTGGCCCCACAATGGCCTCATAGGAAAAGAGAGTTGTATAACAACATACAGTGAGAAGAATACCAAACACAACACTTATACTTTTTTTCATGATTTGCTCCTTATTTTTTTAACAATCACTATACAACTATACTTCAACGGTTTTCTTTACTTTATCCGGTCATACCAGAGTTTATGGTGGTGTTTGGCATATTCTTCAGGTACTGTCCCTGTAAACATGGAAACAAGGGCCGGAAGCTCTCCCGCTGCTATGGATGCCATATAGATGTGAATTAGAAGCCCTGCAAATACAACTCCAACCATGACGAAATGAATCAGGATAGACCACTGAACTATAGCAGTGTCCATCATGATAAATTTTGACGAGTACATTATAATCCCGGTCACTGCGATCGCTATTCCGCCTAAAATAGATGGAATAGCAAATAGCTTCTGTCCTGCATTATAAAAACCCTGGTCAGGTATCTTTGGTTCAAAACCCAGTCGCTCAAGCATCTTAAATCCAAAGGTCATCTGAATGCCTTTTTTTATTATCCACTTAAGATCATTGGCCGGGGAAAAGGAAAATATCTCCCTGATAAAAAAAACAACCTCTTTTCTTAAACGAACAATTGCAAACACGATGAATACTGTAACCCATATAAAGCCGCAAATGACATGGGCCAGAAGGAGATTCCCTCCGTTAAAAAAAATCCCCCTGATAAATTCGGGTAACCATCCTCCAAAAGGCTCAAGCTCTACATTCTTTATAAGACCAACCCCTGTAAAGAGAAGAAAAAGCCAGCAAACCGCATTGAACCAGTGCATGAAGATGGAAACCTTGGTATGTCTTTTTATCATCATCTTAACCATGGCGAGTCTCTGTCTCATTATCATGTTCTGATGCTGGCTGAGGGTCATTGATCAGCAACTGCTTGCCGAGCATTAGCAGAACTCCCAGCCCGGTAATACCAATAAGGCCTTTAATAATGGGATTGGCTATGTTCCTCCAAACCTGGAAATAGGCAGGCACCCTTGCCTCAACAGGCCAATCCATCGGTTTGGTATCAGAAATATAGTAGATATTTGGCAATGTATCTGTCGTTTTGTTTACAACCTTTAGAGTTTTATTGTTTGCCAGAAGGATTGATACCCTGCTCGCCGGGTCAAGAATATTTCCAAATGTACGTGCCTGTGTGGGACAAACCTGCACACATGCGGGTGATTCACCCCTGGAGGTGCGCTCTTCACAGAAATTACACTTATCCACTATCTTCTTCTCTGGGTGCCTGTATCTTGCGCCATAGGGGCAGGCAGGGATACAGCTTCCGCAGTTTATGCATAGCCCGCTCTCAACCTTTACCACGCCCTCTTTTTCATCCTTATATGTAGCGCCTGTAGGGCACGCCCGGACACAGGTTGGATTTTCGCAGTGCATGCAATTGCCAGGCTGAAAATGCATTTTGCCCCACTCACCATTAGCAGCCTCTTTAATCCAGTTCCGGTACGATCCAGGGGGCACGCCATTTGCGATCTGGCAGGCAATTACACAGGCCTTGCAATTAAAGCATTTTGCAGAATCAATCACCATTGCATACTGGATATTCATCAAAACTCCTTATTCTGCGAATCCGAAATTAATATCTGAAATTTCAAATCTCATATTCAGACACCGTGAGGGGTCTGATTACAGCTAGCATGTGCACTCTGAGCCGCCAACGCCTTCTAGCAGCAGAAATTTTTTCACCTTTCTGAGCAGCTCACGATCAAAACCTTCTACCTGAAGCAACTCTTCGAGTGTCTGAAACTCTCCTGCCTCTTCACGGTATTTGACAATCTTTTCTGCTAATTCTTTTGTAATAAGAGGAACATTGTTTACAAATTCCTCAACAGTAGCGGTATTTACATTGACTGTTTTTCCTACCAGCTTTTCTTCTTTGTTGACCGGCTTTCCTGCCTTACCTTCCTCTGCAAATGTCTGGTTAATACTGATTGCGAAGAGTAATACAAAAATTACAGCCAGATAGCCAAACGATTTTAAATTTATTATTCTCATGTGAAATCCTCCTGAAAAATTAATTGCTGATTATGCTATAATAAGCCTGCATCCATATCCGTTAAACTGCGCTGCCACCTTATCCCATTTATCCGGAATGATAGTATTGAGCGTAACCCCTGAATTCCCTGCATAGGGGCTCACTGGCGCAGGGTGAGAAGGGGTCCAGACAACACCGGGCAGAATCGATCTGGTTATCTTGAGCCTGGCCTTTATCCTGCCTATCTCCGTTTCTAAATAAACCCAGTCACCCTCCTTTGCACCAAGGTTCGTGACTGTATCAGGATGCACCTGCACAAAATTACCTTCTGAAAACTGGGCCAGATAAGGAGACCAGTTTGTTATTGTCTGCTGCCATTGGTGGCCCACCTTACCCTGTATTAATATCAAGGGAAATCCCTGATCTTTTTTTTCATCAGGTCCGCCTTCCGGTTCTGTCCATTTTATCGGACCAATGGGAATAGCAAGCTGAACCTTGCCATCCGGGGTCAGAAATCGGTTATCTGCATACATACTCTCCATTGTATCAGGTGTTTCCAAAGAATAGCAGGGCCAGGTAATACCTGTTGGGCTTTTCTTGAGACGCTCAATGGACAGGCCTTTCCATTCATGGGATACCTCTCTTACCATCTCATATATCTCTTCAGGCCCTTTTATTTCAGGGAACCTTTCCCTGTTTAAGAGCCTCCCCAGATCCGCATAGAACCGCCAGTCTTCCACAGTCTCTCCAGGTCTTTTGATAGCCTGATTTCTCCATACAACCTGGCGTTGTGTCCCATATTGCGACCCAGCGCTTTCATAAACCATGGTTCCTGGAATTATAAGGTGGGATAACTTTGCCTCTGCATCCATAAAGAAACCGCGGTAAAGGACAAAGGGTATCTTCGATATGCCCTCCTTTATCTTATCAGCATCAGGATAGCGGCGATAGCTTCCATTCAATATAAGTACATCCAGATTTTCCCTTTTAATATTGAAAATAACTTTTCGCGAACTCAAACGAGGTGGCAGATCGTCAGCCGCATATTTTTTGAAAACCTCTTCTTCACCACCTGGCTTTCCGCCCTGTACATTCATGATCCCCTTTCCAGGGCCGGAAAGATTCCCTGTGATTGCCTGAAGGGAAATAATTGCCCTGACTGTCTGCATAGCATTGGTATAACGGGACATGGATCCGCCCATCCAGGCGATAGTTCGCCTGCTCGCACCGAGTAATCTTGCAAGTTCTATAATTTTTTTTGCAGGTATCCCGGTTATCTCTTCCACCTTATCAGGGGTATATGGCACAACGGCATCAGCCAGTTCATCAAATCCATTTACATTCAAATTGACATAATTTTGGTCATAGCCCTTCTCTTCAATCAAAATACGAATAATCCCTAAAACCAGTGCCCCGTCTGTTCCAGGGCGAGGCATAATGTGTATATCGCAAAAATTGGCGGTTGGAGTACGGCGGGGATCAAGACATATTATCTTTACCCCTTTATTGCGTGCAAGTTCAATCCAGCGCATATAAGGAGGGTATATCTCCGCAATATTTGCCCCGAATAAAACAAGCGTCTCAGAATCAAGTACTTCTTTAAGTGTAGTGGGAGAGACACTGCTCCCCAGACATAGCTTTAGGGTCGTTGCTGTGTTTCCTATACAGGCATCTCCAGGGGAACAGATGTCAGGAAAACCGGCCATATTTAAGGCGAGCTTTGCAGCAATTTCGCTTTCCCTTGATTCCCATAGAGGCTCAAACATGGCAAGACGGTGGGCATATTCCCCTGGATATTTCTTTTTTATATCCAGTATCTTTTCCGCAACAATTTTGATGGCATTTTCATAAGAGATTCTTTTCCATGTCTCTCCATCACGAATCATCGGATAAAGTATTCTGTGGGGGCTGTAGGTCAGCTCCACCATGGATTTACCCTTCGGGCACATGGCGCCAGCAGTCCAGAAATTATCGGGATTTCCATATACATCCACAACCCGGCCATCCTTTACCTGCACTTTAGTCGTACATCGGACCTGGCAGAAGGGGCAGCAACTGTCTATTTCGTTATCCGCACCCTCTGCCGGATAAGAAGAGGCAATCGCCCTCTGAGGTGTGTCCATTGCAGAGGCAGCAAATCCAGCGCCAATGAGCGTAGCGCTGGCCTTTAAAAAATTCCTGCGATTTAATTTTTTCAACTTCGTCTTTCCTTTTGTAAACCATTCAGCAAGCTATGACCCTGCCAGGCGCTTTTTTCTTGAGATGTTGCTCCATGCTCCTCTTGAATATCGGGAACAGTCGCTTTTTCTCTTTGGGCAGATAAATCTCATCGTAACCCCTTTTTGCCTCGGTAATCACGGTCGAAATCACATCATCCGACTCTACCGGTTCAATCTCAAGAGATATCCCCATCTCATAGGCCTTTTCTACAAGCTCACCTGCCTCTATCCTGCCCTGCTCAAGGACATGTTCGCGGATATAAAGCAAGAATGTTTGCTTGTTCAGCCTGGGAGCAACAAGGTCATTATGACCGTAATGATATAGCGCCGAATCCAGTATCTGCATGACCTTTATCTTTCTTGAACCGGCTTTAGCAGTGCGAAATGCCTGTTCAATAACATTTTCGCTGTTGTCTCCATTCAACACGACAAGTATATCCTTCATGATACTGTTCAACCTTATTCATTTATCTTAAGCGCTGATTAATAAAACCCTGCATATTGCAAAAACCAGAGTATGGCTACTGCACCCAGGGCAATAATCATTGCCATATACTCATCTGCCCTGTGTCTGCGTTGTTTTGCATCTGCCGTCGCCTCAACCTTTTTCAAATCTTCAGTGTTCAGCTCCTGGTTCTTAACAATGGTGTCGGCCATAACAAACTCCTTTAATATATATAATCCCCACGCTTTACTGGAGGAGTACTAGCTTATAAACCTCATTTTTGTAGCAATATAAATGAGAATCAGGCACATGCCTATTCTCATTGATCCGGCAACATAGCCGACCACAATTCCTTTAGCGCCTGCTTTCCTCAAGTCTGACAGCTTGGTCAATAGTCCCAGGCCGACAAAGCTTAAAGAAAAAAACCATTCCATCACCTTTCCCATAGCCTCACTCGCCGGAAGCGGCCAGACCTTCAGGCAGTTCAGTGCCCATACAATCGCAAAACCAAAAATAAATATGGGAAACTTCTCTCTTAAAACCTGCCAGAAACTGATCGAGGAGCCTTTTATCTCTTTACCCAGGGTCATGAAATAGATAAAAAGGACACCGCCTGGAATCAAAACCAGTCGGCCGATATTTGTAAACCCGGAAATCCTCCCCGCTTCGAAACTGTAATTGAAACCGGTTGCAATCACCTGGTTAGAATTGGGGACGCCGGCTGCTGCTAGCAACCCGAATGCATCGTTTGACATTTTGATCAAATGACCCACAAAGGGAAGCGCAAAAAGGCAAAAAAGGCCGAAGGTAACCGATACGGCAATGGCATAGGCTACCTCTTCACTTTTGGCCTTTACCATGGGGGATATGGCAATACAAGCAGATACGCCGCACATGGAAAAACCGGCTGCTAGAAGTGCTGTCATGGCCTCTCCCATTTTTAACCATCGGCCCATATAGGTAAATATCAGCGCCCCTCCAAAAACCATGAATATCATAACGATAATACTCACCGCACCCAGTTTCACCAGGTCGCTCAAAAGATATTGAGACCCGAGCATGATGATCCCTGCGTTCATGAAAATGCCGCTATAGGTTAGGCCCGGTTCCCACGAATTCGGAACACCAATAACATTCCTGATGACAATACCCACAATCAAACAGTTTACAACATAGTTCATGTGTAAAAGATCTGTAAAGAAACCTTTACCATAGATAGGCGGCAAAACAGCATCGATGTAATGCAAAAGGGCATCAAGTGTTAAAGGGAAGTCAAGGCCGGGAAGACCGCAAAACAAGGCAATGACAGCCATAGCCAGGAGCCCGGGCCAGCTCTTCTTAAAACCGGGGAGCGAACTCCATACCGAAGGCACCCTTGTATTTGATGTTATTTCTATTGCCTGATCGTTAGTCTTTAATTCTACCATATACTATATCTCCATTATGTTACTGCAGTCGCCAAACTTCCCGATAAGCCAAACGATCCAGTACAGTGTCGCGTAAAAAACCTTCTATCGTTCCATTTGATCCGACCATCACATCGATATTATTCCTCTTGAATTCGGCCATATTTGGTGTTTTATAAGTCTTGCCTTTATAAACGGTCTCTATATGCCAGGAATTGATGGCCTCTCCATCAAAATCATCAATAACAATCTTGAAATATCCTTCAGGTCCTTCATAAACAGGATGATCAGCGTCCAGCACAACCGGTTCACTGTTTGAAAAAAGGACTTCATTCAGCTGGTAGCAGTGGCCGCAAACATCAGGCTTTACAATAAACCTGGGATCAGATGGCAAAGGCTCGTCCCGTTTGTAGGTTACTGCGCCCCTCGCCAGGTGGAAGGCCGCTCTTCCATTTGAGAGATCAGCCGGGACATCAAGTGTAATGTACATATCCTGATATCGCATGGTGATCTTTTCCTGGGATGGTCCATACTGGGGCAGTGTATCCAACAGCTCCTGGTCCAGAGGGCCGAAAGTCTTTTCTGAAACCACCTGTCCAATACTGTCAGCCAGCATGCATTCCACCATTTTGCTTTTCGCGTCAATCCTTTTGACCCTGAACATGTAATCGCCCAGAGCGGCCTCTTCACCTTCTCCAAGAACGGCCTGCCCGGGTTTTTCATATGTAAAAGTAAACTCATCCATGCCAGGGGCACCCATTTCCGCCACTTCCACATAATCAGGTGAAATGAATTTCGGGATGAGATATGTGCTACCTTCGGCAAATACATCAGGAATATAGTATTTAAAATCCTGATCATAGACTCCCTCTTCCGGAAACGTTTCGGGAAGGTCATTATATGAGTTCAGTCCCTGTGCGACAAGAAGGTTGGCTCCCCAATTGTTCCCCGAATATTTTGTCACGCGGAGTTCCCCGATCGGTTTACCCCATAGAAAGTCGGTTCCCGTATAGCGAACGGCCTTGGCGCCGTCACCGATCGCAACATCTTGCCAGAAAATCAGGTTATCGTCTCCCATTGGATATTCCTTCCAGAGGTCTATCTTAAAGTCCTTCTTAACTACCAGATAGCTTTTAAACCCCAGGAGATATGCATCCTTTCCGAGGATTGTAAGGGGTTCTCCGGGTCGGATATTTCTGTTGTCACGTGAACTATAAAAAAGCCCCCCAGGAGGGATTATGATTTTACGTTTCCTGTAATCCACATAACTTTTTCTGATTGCCATGGCTTCCTGTGCGATCAGACGATTGCCGTCATTTGTTTTAACGTATTTGCGTATAAAACCATTTAGTTTCGGCACAAAGGCGCTTGTAGCATCAGGGGCGAACCACTTTGCGTCAGGAATAACCTCGGGATATGATGTAAAACGTGATTGCACTACAGGGACGCCATATGTCGGATCAGCCAGTCGTTCAAGGAAGGTATCCTCCATTACAGGGTAAAAGAGGGGGCTTTTGCCGATAAAAAAGTCGATATTTTCTCTTCCATCCTTCCAGAGTATAAGGTTATCCGTTCTCCTGAAAAAGGAATCTCGCACATAGCAATCCTTTACAACTTCGTCTTGAAAATCCCTGGCAACCACCTTGAAATAGGTTCGATCCCATACCTCTGAGATCTTGGTAGGGCCGTTAAAGGTGTTGTTGTCATCACTCAGGACAAATGGATCTTTGTTTTCCAGCACAATTCTTTTCAACATGCCTGTCTTATAGTCTGCCTCAAGCCTGACAATATACCGGTCGTCTTTCAGCCATGGTTTTCCGTCCTCAACCCTGATTAGGTCATTATAAACGGCCAGGGAAAGGGTGCCTTCCTTCCATCCATAAGGCACATCATTGGCCCATGGTACGAAATCCGATGCCTTTAAATAACTGGGGTCAACGATCAGCTCAATATGTATATCAAGGTCAAAATCGGTCAAACAGTAATCATCCTGATTTTGAACCTTATATTCCTGCTGGGTCGCCGGCTTAAGAAGCTTGGAAGCAAGTATTTTATCCCCTGTCCAGTTTCTTATCTCCACAAGGACGCCGTTTTCTTTTCTGAAAGTGTATATTCTTTTGTTGCCGTACCAGCGAAAGGTCTCCTGATAGACATCCATAACCCATGGTCTTTCCATGGAAAAAATGGCCTCTGTAACGACTGGATACTCTATCATTGAAAACAGGGCCTTATCAAAATCAATTTTTTTGGCTATCAGTTTTGTAAGACCATAAAGATAGGTGTTACTCATAAAAAAGGATTTGATCTGAGGATTAATGCCTTCATTGAGGGCCATCCCCTTCACATCGTCCGCTTTATTAAATGAGGTTGATATGGGCCACTCATGAGGCCATGCCCCGGAAGGAGAAATGAGGGCAAATTCTCCATAAGGTTTTTTGTAATGATCAGTTGCGTAATCAAACCACAACCGGTAACCAGAGGCATCCAGTAATACCTTTCCACCCTTTTCCACTTCTACATCCCGTTTAATTACCTTCTTGTGGGTCGAACGAAGAAGATATGTGTGCTCCCCGAGAATTAAAAATGGTTCACGCATAAGTGGTCTCGCATCATCTGAGGTCTCTGATGCATAAAAAAGACCGCCTGCAGGTACATAGGCCTTACCCGCCTCAATTTTGCTCCCCCTTAAAACAATACATTCAGAGAGATCTCTCTTCTGACCGTATTGATTGTGATATACCTTGTTAAGCACGCCCCCAAGCTCGGGCATATAGGTCGCGTCCCGTACCGGGGCCAAACCCCTTGGATTTTCCTCTCCGATGGAGGAAACTACCGGACATATTAAAAAGATAAATATGAAAATGAGCTTGAAAGGCCATTTCGTTCCAGAAGTGCATGAATTTTTGCATCTATCCATCCTTAGAAAGAACACAGTACCCTCCCATCTGAAACCAGTATAAGGTGAAATCAGCATTTAGAGGGGGAGAGGGGAATATCCTCATCCTCTTCTTGAAGCTCTTCGCCCGAACGCGGAACAGTGTAGAGATCACCCTCTGTGCCTACCCTGGGGTTGATCTCCTTATATATCTCAGGTGTAATTCCTGGAACTTTAAGCAGGTCTTCTGCCTTCTTGAATGGCCCATTTTCATTCCGGTATTTAATGATGGCTTTGGCGATCTCGGGTGTAATACCCGGCGCTTTAACAAGATTCTCTTCAGAAGAGAAATTAAATTCGATTCTTTGTTCTCCCAAACCGCCGGTATGCCCTTTTCCCTGTGCCAATGCCCAACCGGTAAAGAATATCCCCACTATAAACATAGTGGCTATAAAATTTAATACCCTGTAATTCATGATAACACTCCCTGTTTTAATTTTTCTTTTTACATAGTTAATTTTTTCCCAAATACCTATTTTGCCGGTTTAAGGTCTTTTAGCCTGAGAAGAGCGTTCTCAGGTGGAATAACAGCCATCTCTTTTGGTTTCTTTAACTGCGGGACATAATTATATGGGACCCTGTAGGCCCTGTAGACCAGATTAAAATTTTCAGACTTATCATAGTAAGGGCTGATATATTCCCATACGGTCTTATTGTCCGGTGTAACTTCAAAGATGCGGCCAAATGAGCCTTCAGTTATAAGGGTATTCCCGTTCGGCAGTCTCTGGGCCGAGCTTACATAATCGCTGTAAAACCTCACATTATCCCTTGAACCAGCCTTATTAGCATTATATTCCCATTTAATTTCAAGGGTAACAGGATCTAATTCAATAACTCTTGAATAATCCCTTTTTAAATTATTAAGACCGGTCGGCGCAACTTGGCTTGGGGCACCGTATCCTCCATACCCGCCATTATCAAAAATAAGTATATTCCCTTCACCTGGAAGACCTTTGGGGATCATATGTACATGGTGCTGACCTATAATAGGCCCTATCTTTTTCAGCTCGGCTGTCGATTCATAATCCGGGCCCATATGCCAGACTATTTTGCCTGTGTTACGGTCAATGATCCCAAAGGTATTAGTCTGACGGGCGCTATATATTATATTGTCTGGATTAAACCGTTTGTCACCCTGATCATACCACTTGTTTGGTCCAAGCCATGATGCGGAATTTATATGTATCCAGTCGCCTCCGACAATACCGGGAGTCCTGGTCATGGCATAATTGGGATATCTATACATAACGATCCTGGCCATTTCATCGAACCCCATCTCTTTTATATGATCACTGGCAAGCCACCTGAAGAGTTCCTTTCCAGTGTAATCCACCTCTATGATCACATCATCACACAAAAGCTTGTCACTTATCTTCTTGTTTTCAACCATGAAATTGGAAAGAATCAGGGTTTTACCCTTTTCAACATATGAATCCATTCCGGGCACATAATAGCCAACAGGGTTACCCTCTCTCTGAAAATCATGGTGAACGCCCGCCTTCTTGTGTGTCCATACTATATTGCCGTTCCAGTCCACTATTGAGAGGTCATTGGATTCTTCATGACCCAGTATCCGGCCGCCATTCCCGGTGGCGCCCATAGCGTATCCGCCAGGGAGCAGTTTGGCAGGGTGCTCTTCATCACACAGGTTTGCCCAGTGATGAACAACATTGCCGTTCATGTCTATCAGGATTGTCTGATTCCCCTTTGTTGTAAGAATTGTATAGCCAGAAAATGTTTTGTCAGGGTTGAAAATGGTTGTCCCATGGGGATAGACAGTTGGAAATGCATATGCCGATGAAGGCATTATAAAACACAGCAGCAGAATTGAATATATTGAATATCTTTTCATAACAAACTCCCGGGTTACAAGACAGGTTTAATAAACATGGAAACCTTCAGTGTCATCAATATCAAACCATTCCTTCAACATAGGATACCATTTTTCCTGTGAGGATATTCTTGCATCTTTAAGAGCATCCCTGTTTGGGCCAAGGATTAATATGACCTTCTGTCCAACATTCCATGCCTGGGGTTTATAAAACATCTTCCCGGTCTCTGATACAGACTTGAACTCGTCAGCGGTAAGGGCATCTTTTGCAATATCTGCTATCTCCTTTGATTCATCAATGCTGCCAATTACTATAATATAAAGCGCATCCTTTACACCCGAGAATGAATCAGGGGTAACAACCTTTACAGGTATCTCCTTTGACTCAAGAAACCCGAGCCATTCTTTTGAGGCATCCTGCGTGGCCTTTGTGGCTACAACTATAAGATCCGCAGCAGTTGTATTATAAGCTAATAAGATGGCCATAAATACTGTGGATACCATAATTCTCCATACCGATTTTATCTTCATGAAATCCTCCTGATTATTTTTTCATATTCTATTTGATTTTAAACCTGTTTCAGTACTCCTTTTCTATCCCTATAAGCATGTACTTTTCAGAATTCATATTCTG
>CAYWRH010000127.1:0-13227 GCA_964460435.1 uncultured Desulfatiglans sp. | reverse complement strand
GGGCCAGGGGAGGGGAGAAGTGGTAACAGGGAATAGAGAGATATAACCTCTCTATTCACCCTCACCTAACCTCTCCCGTCCAGGGAGAGGAACTGGAACTGGAAATATTAATTAATATATAAAACAATAACATCAAACAGGAATTCTAAAAGGAAAAGGAAATAAGGAAAATGTTAAAAATGCACGGAATTACCAAGGTATATAGAACAAGCGACATACAGACCACAGCGCTCAACAATATTAATCTTGAGGTCAACAGGGGAGAGTTCATCGCCATCATGGGGCCTTCAGGGTGCGGGAAGTCCACATTGCTCAATATCATAGGCATGCTGGATAACCCTACCAAGGGCGACTACTTTTTTAATGATGAGAATATATCCGGTTATAGTGAATCAAGGTTATGTGACATAAGAAAGCAGAACATAGGCTTTATATTTCAGTCATTCAACCTTATAGATGAATTATCAGTCTACCAGAATATCGAACTAGCACTCCTGTATCATAACATCCCTTCAAAGGAACGAAAGAGAAGGGTTGAGGCGGTAATGGACAGGGTTGGGATAGCCCACAGGGCCAACCACATGCCAAGCCAGCTTTCTGGAGGACAGCAGCAGAGGGTGGCGGTTGCCCGTGCTGTTGTTGGAGATCAGCCGCTTATACTGGCTGATGAGCCGACAGGCAACCTGGATTCTGCCCACGGGCAGGAGGTAATGGAGATGCTTCAAAGGCTTAATGATGAAGGCACCACAATAATCATGGTAACGCATAGCCAATCCCATGCTGATTATGCAAAGCGAACAGTTAACCTGTTTGATGGTTCAATTGTTACCCAGAGCAGGCGGGTTGAGCAGGTTGTGGCGGAGCAGAGGATGAGTGCAGTGTAAAACATGAACCGCAAAGACGCAAAGGACGCGGAGGAAAACATTTATAATCGTTAAGCCAAATACAAACGCAGATACTCGGATGGCTTGAGCCAATTAAAGCCTTTGCGAACTTTGCGTCTTGAGAGAGCGAAGCGAATGGGCGGTTAATTTATATGTAACGAGAGAGGAAAAACATAAATGTTAAAAAATTATTTCGTAACAGCAATTAATAACCTGATAAAAAACAAGCTTTACAGTGCAATCAATATAATCGGCCTGGCTTTAGGCCTTGCTGTCTGCTTGGTAATCACTCTCTATGTGAGAGACCAGTATTCATATGACAAACAATGGAAAGATTCCGACAGGATTTACAGAATAAACATGGCGGGTGGTATGCCTGGTACAGAACCAGCAAAATTGGCTGCAACCCCTGTACCTGCCATGCCTGCCCTTGCACAGTATCTGAAGGACAAGATAGAACAGAGCACCAGGGCATTTAATACCAGCGCTACTGTAACCATGGGAACCTCTCAGTTTAATGAAAAGCTTGTACTGGTAGATCCAGGTTTCATTGATATTTTCAACCTTGAAGTCCTTTCCGGGAGTCTTGCGGCAACACTTAAAAGCCCTGCTAATATTGCATTGAGAGCTGATGTGGCAGTACGGTTTTTTGGAAATCAGAATCCTGTGGGTAAAATAATAAATACAGTCATAGCTGGTACTAAATCAGATTATCTTGTTACAGCAGTATATCGCATCAACGGAAACAGCATCCTTGACATCCCTATGGTATCTCTGTTTGTGGATACAACTCTGCCTCCTCTGCTCCAGAGCTGGAACAACATGAATACAGCCGCTTACTTCAAGTTGAGGGAGAATGTTGATATCGAAACCCTGAAACCTCTTACTCCTTCATTTATTAATAAGAATATAGATATTTCAAAACTCATATCTGACCCAGGTATATCAGCCGGTGATGTCATTTCAATGGATTTCCAGAATATAGATGAAATACATCTGAATTCTCCCTGGGATACGTCAAGGGCTGGTGGAAACGGTACGGTGGTTTTATCCTTTGCTGCTGTCGCTATATTAGTCCTGCTTATCGCCTGTATTAACTTTACCATTTTGACTACAGCGAAGGCAACACAGAGGGCTAAAGAGGTTGCCATAAGGAAGGTAGTAGGCGCGAGGCGAAATCAACTTATAGCTCAGTTTCTGGGAGAATCTCTCTTTGTAATATTAATAGCCCTGATCCTCTCTTTAGGGATTGTTGAAATCATGCTTCCGGTATTTGAATCAATTGTATCAAAACCAATATCAATGGATTATTCCCTTTCCATCCTGATATTATTACTTGGGCTGTTTGTAATTGTAGGCATAAGCGGGGGATTATACCCTGCATTTATATTATCCGGATTCAGGCCCGGGAACACCCTTAAGGCCAATCAATCAAAAGAATCAAAAGGTTCTATAACCCTAAGAAATATCCTTGTGATATTCCAGTTCTGTGTTTCTTCCGTACTTATCATTGCTACAATAGTGATCTATGTACAACTTATACACAGCATTAATCATGATCCTGGATTTAATAGAGAAAACTTGCTCATTATAAATAATATAGATCTGCGATATGAGTTACTTAAAAAGGTTAGCTTATTAAAAAATGAAATAAAAAACCTTACAAATGTTACGAGTGTCTGTCTATCTGAATTACAGCCCAGCCAGAAGGTCATAAACAACAGAGTCTATACTTTACCTGAGTCAGCTGATATCAAGCATCTGATATTTGCTTCCGCAATATGTTATGACTATTTTCCGACATATCAGATACCCATTATAGCAGGCAGGAACTATTCAGAAGGACTTGACCTTCCTGAGCCTGTACTTGATATGAATTATCAAATAGGCAGCGGGCCAAGTATGCCGCTTTCCGAAAGAAACATAATTATTAATGAAAGCGCATCAAGGGAACTTGGATTTGTAAGTCCTAAGGCCGCTATTGGTAAAATCATTAACTCAACAACAGCAAACAACAGCCGTTACACAATAATAGGTGTTGTTGCAGATAATCATCTGTTCAGTATCAATGCAAAACCAAGGGCTGAGGTGTATCTGCTGGAGCCCGAGCGTGCGGGTGTTGTTACGGTCAGGTTTAATGGTTCGCCAAAGGCAATTACAGAACAGGTTAAATCTGTATGGAAAAAGGTGATGGGTGATGTGGAGATTTCAACCGTGTTTGTCGACCAGTTACTTGCCAGGGAGTTTGAACAGGAAGAGACTGAGGTTAAAGTGCTTATCTGTTTTGCCCTTCTTGCGATTCTGATCGCCTGCATGGGATTATTCGGGTCTGCATCATTTACAGTAGAGCGCCGCGCAAAGGAGATAGGTTTAAGAAAGGTGATGGGAGCAAAGGTTATAAATATTGTCAGCCTGTTTCTATGGCAGTTTTCAAAGCCTGTTTTAATAGCAAACTTTATTGCTTGGCCTGTAGCCATATTCCTAATGCAGAACTGGCTTGAAAGGTTCCCATACAAGATCAATCTTTTGTTGTTGATTCCTATTTGTCTGGCTTCAGGCTTGATTGCCCTTGCTATTGCATGGTCAACAGTTGCAGGCAATACAACACGTGCAGCTAGAAAAAACCCGATACATTCATTGAGGTATGAATAAAAGAGGCTCAAGGCGCATCAGCCGTCGCCAAGGCTATGGCGGGACAGGGGGCGCAAGGTTCCAGGTTAAAACCAAATTCAAACCTTTGAACCGATCAGTGCTAACATAAAACTGCTGATGCACATTTTACAAGGTATCAAGGTTTCAAGTGTAATTCTTTATGATGTTCTTATATTCTTTACTATTTTCTATTTGGAATATTTGAAATAGTAGCTTTTTATAAGAAGATTGACTATACTCTTTCCTCATGAATACTTAAATGAAGGAGGTTTTAATCTTGGAACATATAAATGATATAGAAAAAGCAGTTGCAAATCTAAACCCTAATGATTTGGCCCGTTTCAGGGCATGGTGGGAAGATTTTGATGCAATAGAATGGGACCATCAGTTCGAGGATGACGCATTGTCAGGAAGACTCGATAATATAGCACAGAAAGCGGTTGCAGAGTTTAATAAAGGCAATTGTGAAGAGCTATGAAGCATTAAGCATTATTAAAGTCCTTCTTTCCGGGAATGCTATAATAAACTACCGAAAGAAATAAAAAAACTTGCTGATAAAAATTTTTCCCTTCTTAAGAAAAATCCAGATCATCCATCACTTCATGTCAAGAAAGTAGTTTCCTACTGGTCGGTTAGGGTTGGTAAGCGGTACAGGGCATTGGCTGTTGAAGTGGAAAATGGTCTTTTATGGTTCTGGATCGGTTCCCATACCGAATATGACAGGATGATTCAGAAATAGCTAGATATCGTTAAATACTGTAATTTTTTTCCTGTTATATGATTTACTCTTTATATGCATCCTGCCACAAAATATTTTCATTGTTAATTAAAAGATACTTTTTTCTCCTTCCGCAGCAGAAGGCTGGATATGAAGGTCAGGATTGCGGTTCCAAAGAGTATCCAGAAGACAGCCGATATGCTGTCAGCAACAGAGTTCTGGAGAATCATCTTGATCTCACTGGGTAAGGGGTTAAAAAAATCTGTCCTGAATATATTTTCTATGCTCTCTGATACCTCTTTAAAAACACTGGCGGGTATAATATCTCCTGCAGATTCAAGTTTTGATATGAGTCTGCTGGTAACTATTGCGCCTGCAACCGCAACACCTATTGTACCACCAAGGGTTCTTGTAAACTGTTGCGATGATGTGGCAACACCAAGGTCTTTTGGAGGTAATGCATTCTGGACAACAAGCAGTGTACAGATTGATACGAAACCCATACCCAGACCGATGATAGCAAAGGCGCTCAGACATTCCAGCATAGTTGTTGATGGTCCGAATGTAAGTGAATAACCGCTGCCCAGAGCGAGTAGAAAAGCACCTAGCGATATGACAACCTTATTTGTTGTTTTATGCAGAAACCTTGAAAGGAGTATGGGTCCTCCTGTCCATCCAAGGCTCATGGTAAGCATTACATAGCCCACCTCCATAGGGCTTTTTCGTATTGCACCCTGAAAAAAGAGAGGGGCATAGGAAAAAAGGCTGAATACCCCGAAACTCGATAAAAATGCCGCCCCATTACCCAGTATAAAATCCCTGTGTCTGAAAAATTTCAGGTTCAGTACAGGTTCAGGAGAATGGTTTTCAACAATCACAAAACTGATCATGAAGATTATCGTGATTATGGCCAGTATAATGGATGGGGCAGATACCCATGGGAATTGTTCACCGCCGGAAAGTATCAGGGACAAAAGGCAGAATACCCATCCGCAAAGGATGATAGCACCTTTGATATCGAGATTTACACTCTCTTTTTTGGTTCTTGACTCTCTGAAAAGGAGGGCAATGCCTGTTAATGATATAAGGCCGATTGGGACATTTATAAAGAATATCCAGCGCCATGACATATAGGTTGTAATGAATCCCCCGATAGAAGGGCCTATAATACTGGATATGCCCCAGACAAAACTCCCAAGCGCCAGTGTCTTGGCACGGGTAGATGGCGTTGATACATCTGATAATACTATATATACAAGGGCCATGTTGCCGCCGGCGCCAAATCCCTGGATTGCCCTTGCAATTACCAGAAAAAGCATGCTGTTAGAAAGCCCAGCAGCTATTGATGCAACAATAAAAAAAACAATTGAGAAGATGAATAACTTTTTTGTATCGTAAAGATCAGCAAGCTTGCCAATAATTGGCAGTGTAACCGCATTGGTAAGAGAAAACCCTGAATAGGCCCATGCATAAAGCTCAAGCCCGCCCAGTTCCATCACAATCGTTGGCATGGCAACAGACATAATCAGGGCATCCATTGCACACAAAAAAAGCGCAATCAGTACTGCGCCGATAATAAACCCCCTTTTTTCCGGGTTCTGTTTGGGGTCTGCTTCCATCAGTATATCTTGGTATCCTTTAATTAATTTGAGCTTTAAAAATTTTGAATCCTAAGTGAATGATTTTTTAATGTCAAGCTGCCCATGATAATATTTTCTTTGACCATTTATCGCCTCTGGAGTAGAAGAAACCTTTTATTTATATATGGTTTTAAGGGTAATTATGCCTGCACTGTTAAAAAAATGGGCCTCCCCGATTGCGATCATCATAGGGATATTATGTTACAGGCCTCTTGATCACATCTCATTTTTACTTCCCGGTCTCCTCTTTCTGATGATATTTTTTGCCTATTGTAATATGTCCATCAAAGAGCTGAGATTCAGCAGCATGCATCTTGTCATGATATCACTGCAGATAGTCATTGGTATATTGGTCTTTTTTTTAATAAGGCCATTCAGTGCGCCAACGG
Organism: uncultured Desulfatiglans sp.; assembly: GCA_964460435.1. Classification (GTDB taxonomy): domain Bacteria; phylum Desulfobacterota; class DSM-4660; order Desulfatiglandales; family HGW-15; genus JAAZBV01. Next base: position 6,944 of record CAYWRH010000127.1, on the reverse strand, counting down.
CTGAAGCCATGCTGATATGTATTATGGCGCCCACCGCAATCGCCTCAACTGTGGTGCTCTCAATGATAGGGGGCAACATGGCATTATTAACCCTCTACACCCTGATAGGGAATGTGCTTATTGCCCTGCTTCTGCCTGTTCTGCTCCCTTTACTGGGCATCAGCGCTGATCTTTCATATATCAGGTCATTATTCTATATATTGAAACAGCTCTTTCCCATGCTTGTTGTCCCGCTCTTTTTGGCATTATTACTTTCCAGAATCTTGCCGAAGGTTCACAGCGGCATTCGTAAAAGGCCGTCCATATCATTTTTTCTCTATTTTTTTGCCTTTGCTGTGCTGATGGGCCGGTCTGTCAGTTATTTTATGGACTATGATAAAGGTAAATATACAGAGGTTGTCATTATAGCTTTAGGGTCATTAATAGCCTGTATATTTCAATACTGGCTTGGTCGCAGGGTAGGGAGCCTTTACGGGGAGAGAATAACAGGCGGACAGGCAATGGGGCACAAGAATACTATTCTGGCCATCTGGATAGCGCAATCTTTCCTGCACCCGCTTGCATCAATTGCCCCTGTTGCATATATCATCTGGCAGGCTGCTTTTAACGGTTACCAGGTCTGGATGTGTCAGCGCAGCCATTATGAAGGATAGGAGTCTATTTGGCGGGCATTATTCAGGCAGAGATAACTTGACAAAGAGTTGTTTTACAAAATAGTATCCCGCCTTGAAATAGCGATCAGCATGGCATGACCTGATAAACAAAAAGGGGAATAATATGACAGATAAAGGCATATTTGATTTAACAGACAAAGTCGCACTTGTTACAGGGGCAAGCAGGGGACTGGGAAGGGCAATAGCGACTGCCCTTGCGGAATATGGCGCTGATGTAGCCTGTGTGGGCCGTGATATGAATGCATGCGAGATAACCCTTAACCAGGTGCGCGCCCACGGCAGAAAGGCCGTGCCACTAAAGGCGGATATGACATCTGAAAATGAAATTAAAAGAATGGTGGATGAAACCATAGGGCAGTTTGGCAAAATAGATATACTCGTTAATAACGCAGGTATTGCAGCGGGTTTCGGCAGGATACATGAGATCAATACAGATGAATGGGACTTTAATATAGATGTTAATCTAAGGGGCCCTTTTCTGTGTATGAAATATACCATTCCACACATGCTTAAAAATAAAGGCGGGTCGATCATAAATATCTCATCTGTTGCCAGCATAAGGGCAGAGGTGCCGGAGATAGGCTCTACCTCATACGGCGCTTCAAAGGCGGCAATAAACAACCTAACACAGGTAGCTGCAATGCAATATGCAAAGGATAACATCCGCATCAATGCGATAGCGCCCGGCATGCACAGATCAGAGATTGGCAAATCGGGTAAAACCGAAGAGGAAATAAGGGCACTGGAAAAATGGATTGATGATTACTGTGCTGAATGGATACCCATGGGCAGGATAGGTGAGGCAGAAGAGCTTGCCGGGCTTGTGCTTTTGCTCGCTTCAAATGCCTCCAGTTATATCACAGGACAGATCATATGCCAGGATGGCGGCAAGACTGCAAGGCAGTAATGATTTGGATATCACAGAATACCGTATAGACAGGTTTTAAACCTGTCTATACAATAACATATCTTATTTGGATTCAAGCCATGCCCTTGCTGCATCCACTGAATTAAATACCTCAACTGTTACTCCCTTTTCCCTGTATTCCTTTACAAACCGGTTCACCTGTAAACTGCCCATGGCACTGGTAGGCATTACTACAGCCCAGTACTTGAATCCTGCCTTGATTACCCTTGTTGCCCATATCTTGTCACCCCATTCTGCATCCTCTTTAGTGATGGCAACAACATTGGAGTCATCTGAAAGCCATTTTTTCATCCCGTATTTCTCAAGGTATTCAGCGCCTGTAGACAGCAGCTTCTCAAATGCGCCCTTTGGCAGGCTCTTTTTAATTTTATGGTGCACATATTTTGACACCGGGTCATACCATAATGCCATATTCTCATCATTGATAAGCTCTGTTTCTTTCATCTTCTGCTCCTTTGTTAAATAATTAGAAAAATATTGATAAAAAAAGCACCAGTGTGAATCCTCTTGTTATTTTTTATCTTTATATGCAAAATCAGGGCCAAAGATGGGGCATTGCCTGATATTAATTCATATCCTAATGCTTGACACATTTGAGGTTTTTCTCTACCGTACCTTAAATATTGGTTCAGAGTCCAGAGGCCTTTAAACTTTTTCGGCGGATATCAGTTATGAGCAGAATGATCGTTTTTATGCTAATTCAATTTTTTATATGTTCAACCCTGTTTGCCCAGACTGACACAGGCAGTTCAGATGCTAATTCCGGCACCTTTACAGGGGTCTTGAAACATCAGGATTATGGTCTGTCAATAATAAGGCTTATCCTTGATATGGGAGATGGTTCACTATTGAATGGAAAGGATGTAAAAGAAGAGGCATTTACTGTATCACCTACACCTGATAAAGGTAAATCTGCTTTAAGAATAAAGGGTATTGCTGTTACGGATAAATTTGGTGATGCAGTTGACTCAGGCCGATACATCACCATTGATCTGGATTTTGGCCTTGATGCAGATATGTCAATGGGCCCTTCATATATTGTTACACTAAATCAGGATCTGGGTATTTTTAAAAAGGGCACTAAATTTTTCCAGAAGGGAAGAACAATTAGAAGGTAACTTTAAAAAGATCTGCCAAACCACTTAGAAGAGTCAGAATCCGCTTTATTTATCAAACCTGCATGTCTGAATAAATTTAACTTGACACATAAAGGGCATTTCCCTATAAAAATTCTGTCAAACAGTCTTTTCTTATAAGAAGCAAAACAAATTATGTATAAAGAATTTTTATCAGGCAGTTATACTTGCTGAGGCACTCTCTTAAGGCAAGCTGGCAGTTATAGCAGTTTTAGTTTAATAGTTTTTGCATCGTCTTTGTTTAATTAATTCTTGTTTAGTTTTCAGATTTACCCCGTTTTTATAGTCGCATTGCGGCTTTTTTAATAGGTCTTTAATCCCCTCTTATGCCCATTTTCAGAGTATGGTCATATAAGGGTTTTTAAAGACAATATTACATTAATTTTTTATCAGGGGGGATTTTATGAAAGCATTAAACCGGATTAGATTATTCAAGAACATTTTATTAATTTTACCCATCCTGGGCCTGATTTTTAACTGCGGTGCAGCGTTTGGACAGGAAGAGAAAAAGGCTTCTTCTGAAGAGGATTTCACACTTGAAGAGATAGTGGTAACAGCAGAATTCCGTGAGAAATCATTACAGGATTCACCTTTGGCTATAACAGCATACAGCTCTGATAAGCTGGAAATGAAGAACCAGATTACAATAGATCAGATCACCATGCAGGCGCCTAATGTATCGCTCAGACCCGGAAATGCAGGATACGGAAGCGCACTTACAGCCTTCGTCAGGGGCGTCGGTCAGGTTGACTTCAACCCTTCGGTGGAGGAGGGTGTAGGCGTTTATGTGGATGATGTCTATTATGCAACCATTACAGGGAATATACTTGACCTCCTTGACCTGGAGCGTGTCGAGGTTTTACGCGGTCCTCAGGGTACCCTGGCCGGTCGAAACGCCCTTGGTGGAGCAATAAAGCTCTTTTCACGCAAACCGGAAGGTAAGGATGAAGGTTTTTTCTCATTGACTGGTGGCAGTTATGATCGCCTGGATGTCAGGGGCGCTGCGGACTTTGCAATCACTGATAATCTTTTTATGCGTATTGCCGGTGTTTCCAAATCAAGGGATGGTTATGTTACCCGCTATGATTATAAATGCACGCACCCTGAAAGCGCCCTGCCTACACTCATACAAGGTGCAAGTTGCGTGCTCGGGACTGAGGGTGGACAAAGCGTTACAGCCGGTCGATTAAGCCTGCGATGGATACCAAATGACAATCTGGAGATCAATTTTTCAACCAATATGGTAAATGATAAATCAGAGTCTCAGCCAAGTATTCTTATCAGCGCCATGGACAATGGTGGATCCAATTTCCCATGGTATTCGCCCAATGGACCAGTCTCTCCTCCGTTTGCCAGCGCTGTTCCCAATAACCCGCGATTTAACCCGACTTCCGGCGTGACCATACCTGTTTTTTATGATGCCAACCGTAATGGGGTTTACGATGCAGGAATTGATGTTCCCCATGATAACCGGTTTGCCACCCCGGGAAAATATTATAATTATTCAACTTACATAGACACAGGTTTAACCACACCTGATCCTCTTTTTCAGGGCAGCCATCCAGGAGAGGATCTTTACAATTATAAGCCAGTTGTTATCCCTCCTGTAAATCACCTTGAATCCAGGGATTACACGCTTAGCATTGACTATGAAATAAATGAAAATGTCTCTATTAAGTCAATTACCTCATACCGTGAATATACCAACATCTTCGGGCATGATGTAGACGGGTCGCCGCTTACAATACAATTGCTGCAGGAGAGGATGGTGCATGAACAGTGGACTCAGGAACTCAGGCTGAACTCAACCCTGTTTGATGAATTTGCCGATACAACTTTAGGCATATTCTACCTTGACAAGGAGACCAATGAGGATGCTCGTGTAGATTTGGCCTATGCCGGGTTAGACTTCCTTCACGGGCCTGATATAACGCCTTCAACCAGCAAGGCTGTATACGGTCAGGCAAGCCTCCATCTGACCGACCGTATGGATCTGACACTTGGCGCCCGTTATACCAAGGATAAAAAGAGTTATACCTGGCATCGTCATAACCCGGACGGCACACTGCCTGAAGCACAGACTACCTTCTGGTTCTGGGAATATGGCAATCCGGCGAATAGTGGTGTATCAGGACTGGATGGAACATCAACATCCTATTCCAGCGACAGCTTTGATTATCGTATAGCCCTTGATTATGACATTACTGAAAAAGTTATGGTATATGGACAGGTTGCAACCGGATACAGAATGGGTGGTAACAATGCCCGCCCATTCTTCCGCTCTCAGGCAGAAGGTTACTATTTTAATCCTGAGGAGCTTACCAACTATGAAGTGGGCATAAAAAGCACACTCTTTGACCAGTTGCGCCTTAATGCCTCCGCATTTTACAACGAATATTCAGACATTCAGCTATTTGTAACACTGTGCGACTGGGCGCCTCCTGGCCAGCAGGAGCCCTGTGGTGCGCAGAGAAATGTTGGCGATGCAGAGGTAAAGGGTATTGAGATTGAAGGAATGTGGAATCCAACAAGATCATTATCAACAGATTTCTCATTTGCCTATATAGATTATAAATATACCAAATTGGATCCCACTGCAGATGTTGACCCAAATGGCCGTGCGCTATACACGCCTGAATTTAAATGGAATGTTGGCGCACAGTACAGGTGGTTTCTTGGCAAATGGGGTGATTTGACATACCGGGCTGATATTGCATGGCAGGACGATATGCAGACAAACCCCAATAACTTCCCGGGCACAACAATTGACGACTATTACCTGGTTAACACAAGATTAACATGGCGCTCGGAGGATCTGAAATGGCAGGCCAGCCTGGAAAACAACAACGTTTTTGATAAATATTATTATCAGACCATTTTTGGTCTTGTTGATGATGCAGGCATTAACAATGCCCAACCCGGAAGGCCGGCAGAATGGGCCTTCACTATAAAACGTACATGGTATATTGATTAGCACCTTATCAATAAAAAAAGCGGGGGCATTAATTGCCTCCGCTTTTTTTATATTCTGCCTTTATGATCCACAGGCTTTCAGATTGCTTCCCTACTTGTAATACATCTTGCTCAGCTTTTCCGCCTCATCAATAATAACCGCATTTATCCTTTGCACATCAGGGTCTTTAAAGTTCAGTGACTTGACCCCGCCCTGAAACATAAAGCCTCCTTCAGGGGCAAGCATATCAAAGGTCTTGCGGACAACATCTCTTACCTCCTCCTCATCAAACTCAGGCCATGTGTCGGGCATCATATACTCAAAGCCGCCATTAATGGCAAGGCTGCGTCCAAACCTCTTTTTAATGGCAGGCAGGTCATTCATTGTCTGGGCCGGGTCCCATACTGCAACACCAATCTCTACCATTGAGGGCAGAAGCTTTTCGCACTTGCCGCAGTTATGATAAAAGATCGGTATACCCTCATTCCTTGCAATATCAAGACACTTTTTATACCTGGGCACAAGCAGTTCATCAAACAGTGCCGGGGATATAAACGAATTCATCTGTGTTGCAGTATCATCAAGGAGGTAATAACCGTCCGGTTTATAATAGTGGATAACATTTTTTGTGATATAAAGGGAATGCTCAAGCATGTAATCGAACAGCGCCTCAACCTCTTCAGGCTCCTCATATAATGCCATAAGGGCCTGTGTAAAACCCATCATGCCTACGAACTGCTGAAAGATATCTGCAAATCCGCTTATGGTAAGGGATGTTACATCAGGGTCTTTTACATATTTTGCCCAGTCAGCCTTGGCAGCGGCCTCCCAGTCAAACCCTGAATAATCAGGCGCCTTTATTACATCCCGCCATTTTGTGATATCGGTGAGTATAAAATCACTTGCCTTTGGCATTGCCGTAAAATCTACTGCATCGCTCACAACAAAGGGTACCCCCCAGGGATCAAACCCTCCCTTTGGACCGCGAAAATCACCTATTATAGCCGGGTCACATATCGCCATAAGCGGCGGATCATTTATTGATTTTTTAGATACAACGGGTACATATTCGGGCATATCACCCCTTGCTACCCGTAAAAAATTTTCCTTTTCTGTCAGATGTGCTGCCATTAAAACCTCCAGGTAAAAAATCTTTTTTACAACTTAATACTGCATATTTTCCATCCAAAAAGTGTTGTTTTGGATTCAAGCGGTCAGCCATCAGCGTTCAGCTTTCAGCAAAAGGCTTTCAA
>CAYWRH010000126.1:0-13231 GCA_964460435.1 uncultured Desulfatiglans sp. | reverse complement strand
GTGGTTTATTAAGTATACTGGTGTAAATACTATTGTATATGTTTTTACCACGGAGAACACTGTGAACACGGAGAAAAGCTTAATAGGCAAATCTCCGTGACCTCCGTGTCCTCCGTGGTTAGCTATAGCAATAACAATGTATGTCATATATCACTGAATTTATGAAATGCAGCGCTAGGTACAAACTTGCCAAAGGATCACAGGTCAGGGAAGAGGATTTTGGGCTGCTTTTCTACAGGATGAACGGCCCCAGGCTCTATTTCATCTCTTCGGGTGATCTGTTAACCCCTGAATTTTTTGACGGGGTTATGACCCTTGACGAATGGCTGATACATAACCGCAGAAACGATGCTGGTGAGGTAAAGATTAAGGAACTTAAAAAAACCCTTGGCCAGTTATCAGAAAAAGGGGTGATCATTGAGTGCTGAAATGGCAAAGAAGGGGCTAAGGTCGCCTGTTAATGTTACATGGGAGATTACCCTTAAGTGCAATCTGCGCTGTGTTCACTGCCTCTCAAATTCTGGTGAAGACTCAAAGGATGAGCTGAACCTGGCTGAATGTAAAAAACTCATTGATGAGCTGTCAGCCCTGAAGGTGTTCCAGGTCAATATCGGAGGTGGCGAACCCTTTATCAGGGATGATTTTATGGATATCCTTGATTATTTTCATGCTAAGGGCATGGTCACCTGTGTCAGCACCAACGGTCTTGTTATCGATAAAGCTGTTTCAAAACGCCTTTCTCAAATGGAGATGCTCTATCTTCAGGTGAGCCTTGACGGGGCAGATGAAGAGACAAATGACCCTATCCGTGGAAAGGGCTCCTATAAAAAAATCCTGAGCGCACTGGATGCGCTCGCAGCTAGCAGGGTCAGCTTCAGCATAAACACAGTCCTCACGCGCACAAATTTTGCTCAGCTTGAAACGCTGAGAGAGATGGCAAAGGAGTATAATTCTGAACTGCGTGTCTCAAGGTTCAGGCCATCGGGCAGGGGAAAGAGAAGCAAGGCCGTTTTAGGGCCAACCCCGGAGCAGCTTGAAAGCTTTGCCGGATGGCTGGATAAAAATGATCTTGTAAGGACAGGTGATTCATTCTTCTGCCTTACATCAGACCACAGACGCCATAAAGGGCTTGATATGTGCGGAGCGGCAAAGATGACATGCTGCGTATCACCTGATGGAAAGGTTTATCCATGCGCCTTTTTGCAGGAGGAACCTTTCCTTTCCGGACACGTAAGGGAGAAGTCATTCAAGGAGATATGGGACAAATCATTAATATTTAAGAGGTTCAGGGAGATCAATGTGAAATCCTGCGTGGACTGTAACCGTTTTGAGTCATGCAGGGGCGGGTGCCCTGCAATGGCCTACCATACATACCATGATATAAATATGCCTGATCCGGAATGCCTTGTTAACCTGAAGACAGGCTCAGGAATTACCCTGTAGGCTTGGACTGATATGTTCGACCGATTATTTACGCCTCTAACACTGGGAACAACAACCATAGAGAACAGGGGCTGTTTTCTGGCCCACAGGACAAACCTTTCAAAACGGGGCGAACTGAATGAAGATCATTTGGCCTATTACACAAGAAGGGCAAAGGGCGGGGCCGGGCTTATCATAGTGGGCGAACTATGCATCCATCCTGATAACCGTCCATGGGAATCCCTGATTAATTTTTATGACCCATCAGCAATCAGGCAATTTAAAAAACTTACAGATGCTGTCCACTCATATGGTTCGCGCATATTTGCCCAACTCATTCATCACGGGTTCCAAAGCAGCGGCGCCATAACAAGAAAAGAGGTCTGGGGGCCATCGGCCAATTCTGATATCAGTTTCGGCGAGGTGTCAAAACCCATGGAGCATGAGGATATATATGAGGTAACAGATGCCTTTGCAAATGCAGCCGTGATTGCAAGGGAGGCTGGTTTTGACGGGGTAGAGATAGACATGGGGGCAGAATCCCTTATCAGGCAGTTTCTTTCACCCCTTACAAATCATCGCATGGATGAGTACGGGGGGACTATAAATAACAGGATGCGGTTTGCCACAGAGGTTCTTGAGAAGGTAAAATCAAATGCAGGCAGTGATTTTACTGTCGGCGCAAGGCTCTGTGTTGATGAAAAGTTCTGGGGCGCCATTACTCCGGAGGAATCAAAACAGTATGCAAGGGCCTTTGAGGAGAAGGGGCTCATCTCATACTTAAATACAACTGTGGGCACATATTATAATCTTCACCTTTATATGGCCTCCATGCATACCCCGCCGGGCTTTGCAATAGAGGCATCGGAACATCTGAAGGCGGCTGTCAGGATACCGGTGATTGCAAGCCACCAGATAAGTTCTCCCATGATGGCCGAGGAGATCATTGAAAAGGGCCAGGCTGATGCGGCAGGTTTTATAAGAAACCTGATATGCGACCCGGATATGATTAATAAGGCAAAGGAAGGAAGGATAGGGGATATACGTTATTGTGTAAGGGACAACAAGGGCTGTATAGGCAGGGTTAACAATAAAAAGCGGATAGGCTGTATTCAAAACCCCGAGGTGGGTTTTGAAGCAATTCAAAAGCCTGCTGTGCCAGTAAAAGATTTTATCAGAAAAAAGGTTATTGTAATCGGCGCTGGCCCTGCTGGTCTTGAGGCGGCAAGGAGGGCAGCAGAAAAGGGCCATGAGGTAAGGATATTTGAAAAGGATAAATTTCCCGGAGGCCAGATCAACCTCATAAAAAAAAGACCCAGACGTCAGGGCATGGGTGCGATTATCACCTATCTCATGCGCATGGCAGAGAAATTAAATATCCCTGTTATTACAGAAACCGAGGTGACCACTGGGATGGTGCTAAAGGAAAACCCGGATGTGGTTATTGTAGCAACAGGAAGCCTTCCGCGTGAGAAACCGGTGCCAGGCAACTATGGCCCGCCATCTGTCCTTAATGTATGGGAGGCGCTCCAGGGAGAGTGCCCTATAGGTGAAAATATACTTTTCATTGATGAAAATGGCGGGCATCATGCTGCTGCCACGGTTGAATACCTTGCTGACCTTGGCAAAAAGGTTCATATGGTTACATCTGAACTTTTTATAGGCATAGAGCTTTCACCCCTTGGTGATCTATCCATTACGAGGCAGCGATTACTCCAGAAGGGGGTAACATTTGCCTCAGACCTGCGTATAGAAGAGATAATCTGTACAAGAGCAAGGTTCACAGATATCTATACAAACAGGCCCGTGGTGCTTGATGGTTACGACACAATAATCCTTGATATGGGAAACAGGCCGGACGACAGATTATACATGGGGCTCAAGGGCAGGGTTAAGGAGCTGTACCGTATAGGTGACTGCGTTGCGCCCAGGGGCATTGACATGGCCTTTCTTGAGGCTAGAAAGGTGGGTGAATTGATATGAGTGAATTCAAGTATCTTTTCAGCCCGCTTAGGATCGGGAGCGTTGTTGTTCCAAACCGTATCCATTTTGCCGCACACATGACCAACTTCGGTGAAGATCAGCGCATAAGCGACAGGCACATATTCTACTATACCGAAAGGGCAAAGGGGGGCTGCGGTCTTATTACTACCGAAGAACTCACAGTTCATCCGTCCGATCACGCCTATGACAAGCTAGTGGATGCATTTGAGCCAGAGGTTGTTAACGGGTATAAAAGGCTTACCCACGCCATTCACCAGTATGACACAAGGATATTTGCGCAGCTCAATCACAACGGGATGCAGGCAGACGGCTCCATATCAAGGCTTCCTGTATGGGGGCCGTCGTCAGGGTCTGACCCCCTGTTCAGGGAGACCTGCAAGGAGATGGAGATAGAGGATATTAAGGAGTGCTGTGAATATTATGCAAGAAGCGCTCTCTATGCTGTTGAGGGCGGCTTTGACGGCATAGAGCTTCAGCTTGGCCACAGCTCCCTTGTGAGGCAGTTTTTATCACCAGCCACAAACCATAGAGAGGATGAATACGGGGGCAGCTTTGAAAACCGCATGAGATTCTGCCTAGAGGTGATAGATTCTGTAAGAAAAGCGGTTGGCGAGGGCTTTACACTGGGCATAAGGCTCAATGCCGATGAGATGCACCCAAGGGGCGGGATCACCCTTGAAGATGCAAAGAGGATTGCTGTGCGTGTGGAGGCGACAGGCCAGCTTGACTTTATGAACCTGAGTCTGGGCACATTTTATAATCTCTTTCTGGTGGAAGGCTCCATGCACACGCCGCTTGCCTATACTGTTCCCCTTGCATCGGCTATCCGTTCGGTTATCAATCTTCCGGTCTTCTGCACCAACAGGATAAATGACCCTCATCTCGCAGAAAATATCCTTGCTGATGGACATGCAGACATGATCGGCATGGTAAGGGCGCTCATATGTGACCCTGAACTGCCCAACAAGGCAATGGAGGGTAGAACCGAGGATATCAGACATTGTATTGCATGCAATCAGGGTTGTATTGCCCGTATGGGGCTTGGGTACTCGCTTGGATGTCTGCAAAACCCTGCTGTTGGGCTTGAAGAGACTATGGGGATAGGCACGTTAAAGAGGTGTGAAAAACAGAAAAAGGTGGTTATAGTTGGCGGAGGGCCTGCCGGGCTTGAGGCGGCAAGGACAGCGGCTACTCGTAAACACAGGGTTATACTCTTTGAAAAGAATGAAGAGTTTGGCGGCCAGAATCTTATTGCAGGAAAGGCGGCAGGGAGACAGGAGATAACAGGGGTTACAAGATGGTTGCTGAGCCAGGTCAACAAGCTTGAAATAGATATGAGGCTTAAAGTGGAGGCAACCGCTGAAGCGGTAATGGCTGAAAACCCTGATGCGGTAATAATTGCGACAGGATCAATTCCTAAGGCACATCCTTTCCCTGGTGAATATTCCCCGCCACAGGTGGTTAGTACTGTGCAGGTATTAACAGAAGAGGTTGAAACCGGTAAAAAGGTGCTGCTCATAGATAATGACGGCCATCACCAGGCCACAGGCACAGCAGAATTCCTGGCTGACAGGGGGAGATCGGTGCACATAATCACCTCATCCCTCTTTACAGGCGGTAATCTTGGCCCGTTGCAGGATCTCTTCCTAACAAGAAAAAGGCTTGCCGAAAAGGGTGTGACCTTTACGCCTGATATAGCCGTGCTTGAGATACAGGGGCTTGTTGTCAAGGGGCTTCATGTCTATTCAAATCAGATGGTCGATTTTACAGGGTACGATACCATTGTAGTTGCGGCTGGAAATAGATCCTGTGATCAGTTATATTTTGAGCTTAAGGGCAAGGTAAAAGAGCTTTACCGTATAGGGGACTGTGTTGCCCCCAGAAAAACAGATATGGCCATAGTAGATGGCCACAGAGCAGGAAGGCAGGTTTGAAAGCAGATAGAGATATATGGATCATTGCTAATCACACAGGTGAAGCTGTTGATGAGACCGCCTTTGGCCTGATTGCAGAGGCAAGGGATATCATCAGCAGGAGTGGTGGAAACGGCAAGGTGACTGCTGTGATTTTGGGCATGCCTGAAGATAATGTGCTGGCATCATTAAAAAATGGAGGCGCTGACAGGATAATACATATTAAAGATCATAAACTTGACAACTATAATGGCGAACTCTTTGCCAGGGTCATATTTGATCTGGCTAATGGCCGCAGTTTATCATGTATACTTCTTGCACAGGATGAGGGAAGATCAGACCTTGCGCCCAGGCTCTCTGCAATGATGAATAGCGCACTTGTGACCCGGGCAGTTGATTTCAGCCTTGATGAAGAGGGTGGAGCTGTTGCAATTAGGCCGGTGTCAAACGGTTATCTTTTTGAGGAGGTAATGATAAACAGGGATAATCCGCCTGTGATCTCGTTTCTTCCCTCTGTGTTAAGTGAAGCAAATCCTTATGGCAGGCAGGCAGATACACCTGTAGAAGTAATAGCCCCTGAGATTGATGAGAAGATGCTCAGCGTCAAAGTTATCAAGGTAATTAAATCTGCCCCTGCTAATCTTGCCATAGAAGATGCGGATATTGTTGTGGCAGGGGGAAGGGGTGCGGGGAAGGGTGATGCCTTTAATCTTATCCATGATCTGGCAAGGGAAATAGGGGCATCGGTTGGAGGATCAAGGCCTGTGATTGATTTGCATCTGCTGCCATTTGAGAGGCAGATAGGCCAGACAGGAAAGAGTATCGCACCTCATCTGATAATTAACTGCGGTATTTCCGGGGCAAATGAGTACAGCGCAGGCATGGAAAAGAGCAGGAATGTTATTTCAATAAATAAAGACCCAAGGGCAAGGATATTCAGGTTCTCTGATCTTGGGGTGGTGGGTGATTTAAAGGAGATTATCCCTCTTTTGATTGAGAGGATAAGGGAAGAGAGGGGATAGGGTTCAAGTGGTCGAGGGTTCCAGGGTTCGAGGGAAAGACGCTAGGGTTAATAATGTAGGGTGGCACTTTATGTGCCACCGGGTTTCGGTCGGGGATAAACCCCGACCCTACGAAATGCTAAGACCTGTTGAATGATATGAATAATATTTTAATAAAAAAAATCTATTCACTGATTGCTTTTATTTGGCTTATGCCTTATGGCATTTTTGCCTATGAAATGGATAACTGCATCTCATGTCATGGTGACAGTCGTAATAAAGATATCCCCCAGATATCAATTGCAGAATTCAATGCCTCCATACATGGGGCCATGATTACATGCGCTGAATGTCATCCTTACATAGAAGAGGGGCATGAAGCGGGCAATGTGATTGAAAAGGTTAACTGCAATAACTGCCACCAGCAGGCGAATCTGCATGGGGCATCATCTGCTGCTCAGAACAGGCCCGATTGTTATATATGCCATACAAAACACAGCATCCTTTCCAGTAAAGTTGAGAACTCTTCGGTGAACAGGGATCAGTTAATGGTGACATGCAGCGGGTGTCATGAAACGCAGTATGGCAAAAGCGGGTATATGAAGTGGTTCACATCTATCAGGATCAGGTCTCATAAAAAAGAGGATCCTGGCAGGGCGTTTAATGAGCAAAACTGTGTTGGCTGTCATCAGGGCAAGGCAATACACGGAACATCAGAAAATATTTCAGAAGATCTTTGTGCAAAGTGCCACATGAAGGATAACAGAAATGCCATGATGGGCAGGTTTCATGCTGCCAATATTTCAGGCCTGTCAATTATGGGCATCTCTATAATCACACAGATACTGATTCCTGGTGTGCTAATCCTTTTAATAAGGTTTATCATAAAGGCCCCATGGAAACAGGGCAAAAGGGGGAACTCATAAGATGCTTACATCTTTAGACCTTTTTGTTCTGTCTCTTGCCATTGCAATAATGTGTCTTGGCTTTTCACGGATATTTGCTGCCATACGCTCAGGCAGGCATGAAAAATGTGAAAAAAGGAGAGGCTTTCTTATTGCATACCTTTTTAATCATAAAACCATACTCAGGAAACCATTTGCAGGCATACTCCACCTGGTGGTGTTCTGGGGATTCCTGCTGCCTCTTATTGTGATAATAGTTGCCCAGACCCCTCTTATACTGAGCGCCTCTTTATCTTCTGTAATTTCTGTATTGCTTGATATTATCGGCATCCTGTTTCTTTCTGCCGCTATCATATTTTTTATAAGACGCACAATATCAAAAGAGACATCTGGGCCTAAACAGAGTCTTTTACCCCTTCTTGTTTTGATAATAATACTCATTACCGGGTTTCTGGCTGAAGGCATCAGGCTCGGAATTGTAATGCCTGAAGATATCTGGGTCTCCCCGATTGGATACTGTTTATCTTCCATATTGCCTGCATCACCTCTGATGATGCAGATCATGATAAGGATACACCTATATCTAGTGATGCTATTGATAGCCATAATCCCCTTTACCTTTTTTCGCCACCTTATTATCACCCCCCTGAACATAATATTTAAAAAACAGGGGAACAGGGGAGAATTGCGGCCCCTGTTATCTGAAGTGCCCCCCGGCGCAGGCCATGTCAGTGAATTTTCGTGGAAACAGCTACTTGAAGCAGAGGCATGTGTTTCATGCGGAAGATGTGAAGAAAGCTGCCCCGCCTTTATATCAGGCAAACCCCTTTCCCCAAGGAGGATAGTAAGAATAATTCATGAGATTGCTGTTTCAGATAAAAATGTTGCTCTTGATTCGTCCATATCACCCGATGAGATATGGTCATGCGCCACATGCATGGCATGTGTGGAGGCATGCCCGGTGTATGTGGCGCCGCTCGATAAGATCGTTGAGATGAGGCGCCATCTTACCATGGGTAAAGGTGAACTGCCATTAGAGGCGCGTCCAATGATAAGGTCACTTGAACTGTATGGCGATATATATGGCAAAGGTATATCACACAGGGCAGACTGGGCAATGAACCGCAATGTTAAGGTTACAGGGCCTGATGAAAGAGAGGTTGAGATAGTTATCTGGGCAGGCTGCTCCGGTGCATTTCATCCACGTTATCAGGATGTATCAAGGGCGCTGGTGACCATACTTCAAAAGGCCGGCATCAACTTCAGGATACTGGGCGCCAATGAACTTTGCTGCGGCGACCCGGCCCGAAGGCTGGGAGATGAAGAGCTGTTTTTGACTTTGGCAAAGAAGAATCTTAAGGCATTCAGGGAGCATAATGTAAACAGGATAATAACACTCTGCCCCCACTGCTTCAACACGCTTAAAAACGAATATCCAAAAGTGAATATTGAAGGGGATCACATGTATGAGGTGATTCATGCGAGCCAGTATGTTATGGGGTTAATAGAAAAGGGGCTTATCACACCTGAGCTATCCCTTTCAAAGATAATTTCGATCCATGACCCATGCTACCTTGGGAGAGGCAATGACATATATGAGCCATTAAGGGGAATAATTAAAAGTATCCCCGGTGCAGAAATTAAAGAGCTTGAAAGATCGCTTGAAAAGGGCTTTTGCTGCGGTGGTGGCGGAGGCAGGATGTGGCTGCATGAAAACCAGGGTAAAAGGCTTAATATGATAAGGTCTGAAGAGATCGCTAAAAGGGGTGTGAATATGGTATGCACAGCCTGCCCCTATTGCCAGACCATGATTGGTGACGGCATAAACGGGCTTGAGATCGAGAAACCGCCTCAGGTTTTGGATATAATTGAGGTTGTGGAGAGGGCATTGAGATAAAGGAAAGGCGCAGGGCTAAGGGCGCAAGGCACAAGGTGTTAAGTATTTTAGTTTTCCCTTGCACCCTGAGCCCTGAGCCTTGTGCCAGATAATTTTACCTGGAAAATTTTAATTTCCACGGAGATCAATATGAGAATAATAGTCTGTGCCAAGCAGTTATCATTCACCTATGCCAGGACAGGGCGTGATCCGGTTAATAATTATATGCTGCCTGAAGATAACATATTCCGTATCAACCCCTATGATGAGGCAGCGCTTGATATCGCACTTTGTATTAAAGAAAAGGATAAATCTGTTGAGGTGTTTATTCTTGCCCTTGGCCCCCTTATAGCTGAAAGGGAGTTAAGACGTTGTATTGCAGTTGGCGCTGATGCTGTTTACAGGATTGATGCAGAAGGCGAGTATGATTCATGGTCAAAGTCTCTCCTGCTTGCTCAGGGTATCAGGGAATTAAAGGCTGACCTGATATTCTGCGGCAAAGAGTCTGTTGATAAACAGAATGGACAGGTTGGCGCATTTATTGCCCATCACCTTAATCTGCCCCTTGTTTCAGATGTCATGCAGGCAGAGACAGGTTTGATCCGCCGTCGCCTTACGGCTATGGCGGGACAAGAACCTGTCTCTACGGATCATGCAAAAATAAAGATCATCAGAAATGCGGGGAAAGGTGTAAGGGAAGAGGTCGAATGCTCATTACCTGCGGTATTCAGTGTTTCACAGTCAGCAATGTCTACCCGTTTTCCTGCTCATGAATTAAAAGAGAAGGCGCTTATCAGCCCGTTTAAAATACTTGATATTGATATCAGAAAAACAGAAAGAAAAATCCTTCATAGAATGACATTTCCTCCAAGACCAAGACCAAAAAGGGTTATAGCCCCTGACAGCAGCAAGCCCGCATATGAGAGAATCAATCAACTGCTATCTGGAAGCAATGTGGAAAAGAGGGGCGCCATGCTTACAGGTGATGCTGCTTCACAGGTGGAAGGCATTATTACATACCTTGCTCAAAAGGGTTTTTTATACACCAATACCACACGGGATAAAAAGGTTTGAGTCCATGAAACCGGATGCAGAGATACTAAAGGGAAAGATAAAGGGGGCCGGACTAAAGCTGCCTGAAACCCTTACCCTCATGATCACTGATGCCTGCAATCTGAGCTGCCCTCACTGCCTTCTTGATTGTAAAGGTGCAGGTGGCAGGTCAGTTAAAGGCGCTATTATTAGCGCTGTTATTGATGATTTTGTTAGCCTCGGCGGCAAGTCTCTCATTATTACCGGCGGAGAGCCCTTGCTGCACCCGGACTGGTTTCAAATCCTTTCCCATGCTGACTCTACAGCACTTACAGAGGTTTGCCTTCAGGTCAACGGGGCGATACTGACTGATAACGAATTAAAAAAAATAGGGTCATTACATTCAGAAAAAGTGTTGATACAGATAAGTCTTGATGGGGCAAGAGCTGAAACAAACGACCTGATAAGAGGCAGGGGCAGCTTTGATGCCGCGGTGAATGCCATTATGCTTCTGATCAAAGAGGGGTTTGGTAAAAACATCAGAATTGCCTTTACAGAGATGAAACACAATTATCCGGAAATCCCCGAGATGCTTAGACTTGCCGAGAGTCTTGGTGTGGAGAAATTTATTGCAGGCACGCTTATCAAGGCAGGCAGGGCAAAAAATGCAGAGTGGATCAGGCTTCCGGACAGGTCACAGATAAGGTCATTAATAGAGCTATATGAATCAGATAGGGAATTTAAGAAGCTCTATGACAGAATCGGCAGTATCTCCGCAATAGAATGGTATAAAGGGAGAGATGTTCCAACTGACCATGTGTGTAACTGTATCTCTACACCCTTTATAAACGCTTCGGGTAAAATGTATCCCTGTGTGATGAACCTTGATGATGATCTTGCAGTCGGAATTGTGCATGAAGAGGGTTTTAATGCTGTAATATTAAAAGGGGTTGAAAGATGGGCACATCTCCCCGTATTGGATAAAAAACGGAGTGAAGCACTTGAAAAATGCAAAACCTGTGCGGGCAGATTACACTGCAGGGGGGGATGCATTGGAAGAGCCTTAGCAGCAAATGGTGATGCAATATCTGTTGAGGACAGGTGTGAATTACGGAGAGAAATTTATTATTATGGGAAAAATGATTAAACATAAGCATCTATTGCATAGCCTGTCTGCCTCAATAGCAAAACAAAGGTTAATCATATTGTTAAAAGAAAACTGGATTCCCGCTTTTCCACCCTCCGTAGCCACACTACTGCGGAGGACGGGCGCG
This sequence comes from uncultured Desulfatiglans sp., assembly GCA_964460435.1. Classification (GTDB taxonomy): domain Bacteria; phylum Desulfobacterota; class DSM-4660; order Desulfatiglandales; family HGW-15; genus JAAZBV01. The sequence goes on along the minus strand of CAYWRH010000126.1, from coordinate 1,804 downwards.
GGAATGACGAAAAACAAGATAAGGATAAAGCATGTTATTCCACGGCACGACCGGGGAAACGAGAGCTCTTTTAAAGATTATATTCAAATAGAGATAGGTTTTTATGGATTGGTATAAAAAAAAAATTGATCCTAAAGATGAGCTTTTTTATAAACTCCATGCCGGAACCTATCTTGCTGAAAAAAAATCAGTTACCTATCTTATCCGCAAAAACCCCCTTTCAACTATAACCCTGAACCCTGCATGGGCGCCTGTCCTTAACCTGTTGATTCAAGGGGAATACATTTCTTTTAATCAGTTATGTGCTAATGTAAATGCAGACCCGGACAAAACAGAAATATTCCTTAACAGCCTTGTCAGAAAAGGTTTTCTTGAAAGCAGAGGATACAGGCAGCTATCCGAATATCCCTCTGTTACAGTTATTATCCCGGTAAGAAACAGGCCTGATGATATATCTGAATGTCTTTCATCTCTTGCAAAACTTGATTACCCTGAGGATAAAATAGAGATAATTGTTGTCGATGACGCATCAGATGATAATACGCCTGAGGTGGTTTCATCATTTCCGGTCAGGCTTATTAAAAACTCTCAGAGGATGCAGGCATCATATTCGCGCAACATGGCAGCCCGTGAGGCAAAGGGAGATATCATTGCATTTATTGATTCTGATTGCGTCGCTCATCCCCAGTGGCTTAAGGCGCTTGCCCCGCCATTCATGGATGAAACAAACGGCGCAGTTGGTGGCAAGGTGGATTCATGGTTTGATAAAAAGGCCATTGACAAATATGAGAAGGTTGCATCCTCCCTGAATATGGGGAACCGTTCAAGAAGTTCAAGGGAGGAGGGTAATTTTTTTTATCTCCCAACATGCAACCTTTTGGTAAGAAAAGAGCTGTTACTGAAGCTGGGCGGCTTCAATATAGATATGACTGTTGGTGAGGATGTGGATTTCTGCTGGAGGCTTAAAGAGAGCGGGCATGAGATAGAATATTGTCCAGCAGGGGTTGTGTTTCATAAGCATCGTAATAAGATATCGGCCTTTTTTTTACGCAGGTTTCAGTATGGCACATCAGAGCCACTGCTACACAAAAAACATCCTGACCGGGTCAAGCAAATGTTCTATTTGCCATTAACAGCGCTTGTCTGGTTGATAGTATTTGCTGCTGGCTTAACTGGTCATTGCCTTTTATTTTTACTATGTGGTCTTATACTCTTTCTTGACACCCACATAAAATGGAGACAGACAATAAAAAAAGGTCTGCCAGTCGCCTATTTTCGGATAATCATTGCAGTTTTCAGGGGTTACTTTGTCTCTCTCTATTACTGGTGCGCCTTTTTTTCAAGGTATTACCTGTTACTAATCCCTTTATTGGTCCCTCTTTCGCCTTTGGCCGCCATTATTCTTATTATCAATCATCTGTTCGTTGCTGTGTGTGAATATTTTATTAAAAAACCCAATTTAAATTTATTCTCTCTTATTTTTTATTTTACCCTTGACCAGTTGGCCTATCAGCTGGGCGCATGGTACGGCTGTTTTGGGAACAATACATTCAACCCTGTCAACCCTGTGATATCAAGGTGGAGATCATGATACTGAACCCGGTCTTGAACGATATGATATGCCCTGCCATGCGAAGGCTTTACATACCTTAGAGTGCTTTTTAAACTTGGCCAGGGAATAAAATTACTGCAAAATCACCTCGGTCTGGATAAATATATTTAGTGCAAGGATATTTATATTTATCAAAAGGGATAGATAATAATATCAGTAAAAGGCCGGATAATAACCCTTTTATTAAAACCC
>CAYWRH010000125.1:0-13245 GCA_964460435.1 uncultured Desulfatiglans sp. | reverse complement strand
TGAACCTGCCCCGGCTGAAATATTTGCAGGTTAAGGTTTTACAGTTACATATCCTGCCCCCTCACCGGAAAAGCTGCCAGATGCGCCTCCGGTGTGGCTGCCCCCAGCCACGCCGCTGAACACTATCTGTTCAGCGGCGTTGGTGTCTGACCTCATCAGGGTGCCGCTGCCATTATAGATATCAGCTCCCCATGTGTTATTCATGGTATCCCAGTTCTTGATATTAAAATCTGCATTCAGGTTACCGTTTGTGAGCAGGACATTCTCACCAAGGGGATTGCCTGTAAATGTCCCTGTTATGTTTCCTGTGGCCCATAGCTCAGGCGCAGCACCTGTGGATGGGGCAAAGAAGATTACATCATTCATTGTGACAGCAACATTGCTGCCTGTGCCTGTAAGGGTTGTCCTTCCGATCTCCACAGCAGGCATATTAAGTGATGAAAGTGTGGCACGGCCAGACTCTGTTGCTGCCATCGCAACATATTCGCCTGCCTTTACCCATGCCCCGGCAGAGGCTGACTGCCATTTGAGATTTTCTGAATCTGTCGGGTCATATGTGCCTGCTATCTTGCCTGAAGAGACCGCCACAACAGGAATAACATCATTCAGGTCAACCCATGCGCCAGCCATATCCCCTTCAATCCTGTCACCTGACCATGTGCCATCAACCATATATTTGGCAATCATGCCTGTGGTATTACCCAGCCCCTCAATGTAAATATCGCTGTGATAGATGATTGTCCACCTGCTTTTAGGTGTCCCGCTGTAGATGCCGCCCAGCAGCGCCTGCCATACACCCCAGGGCTCTCCATTGATATTTCGTATCGCATGATTGCCCCCGCCGGCATATAAATATCCGGATGAGTAACCCATTGAGTCTAAAAAGTACCCTTCACCAGGGTATAGATATGAACCATAGTCATAACGACCCCAGAAATAGCTGCTCTTATCCTTCAGATCTTCCAGAAGTGCACCGGGGGTTGAGGAGGCAGCCTCTATCTGCACAGGATATATTCCCCCTGCTGCATCCCATATGCCTGACACCCTGTCTGCGCTGCCGGTGTAACCGCCAATGAGTATACCCGCCCTGTTTGCCGGGCTTATATAGACTGCATATATGTTCCCCACTGTGGAAGGAGCAAATACACCGCTTATAAACCCTGCATAGGCGCCGCCATCAGGGGTTGTGCCTGTGCCATTATATGGGTTGCAGCTATCTAAACGGTTTGCAAATATCAAAGGCTTTGATTTGGTTACAAAAAATGGCGCATCATAGGTGCCCATGAAGGTTATTCCCGCTTTATCTGTATATGTGGCGCCCCACAGGTTTTCAAGACCGCCCATTATCCCGTCGAGCCAGCCTGTATTATACATATTAAAGCCCTGCCATGAAGAGCTGTAACCCCAGTTGTATGTATCTGGCGGCACAGCAAGAGAGGCAAGGTCAAACATGGTAAAGGGGCCGGTTGATTCATATGAGATGAAATTGCCTGTTGAATGGTCATACACCCATTTCTGGCTGTAAAAATTGGCATATGTGCCGTCAAATGACCTTGCATTTACCTGATAATATGTATCTGTACCTGCGCCTGCATTATAAAAGGTATAGCCTCCCTGATGGCTAAACAGGTCATAGTTGTAATTATACATGCTCGGGCTGCTTATCATGGAATAGTTGCCTCCTGTTTCCCCCCTCAACAGGTATAAACCACCCCCAAAACTGCTGCTGAACTCAAGATCAGAGGAGCTTTTCCATATGCCCGCAGAGATACCTGCCCAGTTGCCCTCTTTGCCACCAGGGCCGATCAGATGGCTCTCTATTGTGCCTGTGCTGGTCATGGTTAAATATTTACCGGCAATTTCACCCGATATCCCATCTGTAAGCCATGCGCCCTCTGTAATATTTGCAGCCCACATGCCGCCGTCATTGCGCCATTGGCCTGAATCATCCAGATACTCCCCAAAGAGCCCGTATCCGCCTATTTTCCCAGACCATGACCCTGATACCAGCCTTTCATCATATCCTGCATAGCCAAATGACAGGTTCAGGATACCCCACTTTTCTCCCCTTATATATGAGGTGTCACCAAATCCATGTGCCTTGATGCCAGTTTCAGATCCCCCTGAAAAGGTGCCTGTGAGCCTTTCCACCTCAATAAAGCCATGGCCTATAGCTGAGTTAAACTCATCCACTGTAAAGCTCCCTCCTGTGGTGATCGGTGCAGCATAGATTGTTCCATTTGCGCTCCATGCCCCTGTTACACCAGATGAACCGCTGAATTTGCCGGAAATGATACCCCGGTCTGTGCCGTCAGGGCTCAGGTATAGGGCATAAATGAGACCGTTTGCATCAGCTGCGTTTCCTCCAAGGTAGCCTGAATAGGCGCCTCCGTCCTTAAATGTGCCTGAAAGGGGGGCACTGAAAATGTAGAAAGGTTCTGATGAGGTGTACTGGCCTCTAAGGGTTACAGAAAATGGCTCTGCCTCTGTTGCGCCCCAGAAATCCGCTGCCATGCCCGAAATATCGCCGGTAAAGCTTCCTGTATCCGTTATAATGGTTGTCGCATAGTTTGTCTGGAACCGCTGATAATAACCGGTGGATGGCGGATTTGCCAGAAATGCAAGCGATCCGCTCCATGTGCCTTCAGTTACATCGGGCGCAAGGTCATCCTTACCGCCTGTTTCAATATAAAGTATGCCTCCAGGCGCATAATTATAGAAGGTTGATGTATCTGAATCCATTATCTCGGTTTCACCCATCCCCCTTAAATAGGTTATGCCATCCTCCTTTAGAAAATATTGATATTCATATCTGGCCTGCGCCTCACTTTGTATATTTTTATACTTGTGGGGGTCTTGCGAATAGGGAAGTATATACTCCCCTTCATAGTGGGTGCCTTGAACAAGACCCAGCAGATTGCCGTTAAAGGCCATCAGGGATGAGGATGATGGCGGCTCGACTGGTGGCGGTTCAACCGGCGGCTCCACGGGTGGCGGCTTTACCTGAGATGGCTCCACCGGCGGTATATAGGGCGGTTCAACCGGTTGCACAGGCGTAATTTGAGGAGAAGATTCAGGGGTTAAGGTGTCTGTTTGCGGATATGGCATTATGGGGAGAGCTGTCACCATCACAAGATCGGCCATCAAGTTCTTTTCAGGGGAAGAACCGCCAGCAGACCCGGTATCACCTCTGGCATTTGAACCTTTATCATCTGCATCTGCCTTATTCTCTGCTGCTTTGCCTGCACCATCACCGGCAGATTCATCTCCCCTGTCATCTGCCTCATCATCATTCTCCTCTTCAGCAGGGGTTGTCTCCCCTTCAAGCCGCTCTATCTCTTCATCCGAAGCGCTCTTGAGAACAGGGGGGGCATCTGCGCTGGGGATTATCATGGATTCGCCCGCCTCAACCATAATCATATTATCAGGTGCGTTTTTATTGTACCCATACCCAAAACCTTCCTTGAATGTGGCGCAGCTTTCACCCTTCTGGTAGTACATAAAAAAATCAGTGCCCCTCACGCCGCAGACCGCTGTAGGGGTGTGCACCTCATACCGGTTTCCATCATTGCCAAATGCGCTGCCAAGGAGTTTTTTCACCTTGTTCTGGATCTTTCCCCTGAACAGGTTCAGCACTGTGCTCCGCCTGCCTGAGTCATTAATATATTCTGATATCTCTACCCTTGTATTCTGTGCAAGTCTGAGGATGTTTCCATCTGTAAAGAGGATCTCTGCCTTTGAATTGCTCTTTGACCTTACTATGTCCTTTTCAAAAACTAAAGCCCCCGCCTTAACCTCTATTGCCGGGCTTTCGGGCCTTGTTATATCAACGCGGCCCTCCACCTTTATAAATTTTCCGACTGGCTCACCATAAACAGCCTGTGAGGCCAGAGCGGCCAGCATAATGATAAAAACCCCGGTTATTATCTTGCCCATTTTCACCCCCGCTTTTAAGAGATGTAGAATTAGTCCCCGCAGAATATTTTGCGGTTATTCAGATAATTATGAGGGGAAATGAGCCTCTCCCCTCCTCCGGTTCAAATCGACAGGAGGGGAAAAAGACTTTAATATTTATGCCACATAGGTGATGGTCTACAAGATGTGAATCTCTTTTGATATCAGTCTTTTAGTTCTTCAAGATACTCGCTGTAATACTGGAGGATCAGATTCCTGAAACCTATGGTTTCACTATAAGGGGGGATGCCATTAAATTCCTTTACCCTGTGCTGGCCTGCATTGTAGGAGGTAAGGGCAAGGCTGATATCTCCATCATAGCTCTTCATTAACCTTGTGAAGTAGATATACCCCGCCTCAATGGCCTTTTTTGTATCAAACCGGTCATCGTTTCTCCCGTCAGCAAGCTCCTTTTTATATCTTTTAAGCAGCTCTTTCCGGTTTTCGCCTGCAATTATGGATTTATGCATATGCTCTCTTGCCTCTTTTGCCATCTGGGTATCATCCCTTTTTGAGATGCTTAAAAGCCTCTCCCTGGCCTTTGCCCTCATTTCCCGTTCGGTTTGAGATAACTCGCCTGCCTTTTTAAAATATTCAGGCAGATATATATCTTTAAGCCCTAAATCCAGCGCAGTCTGCGGCATGAGCTGGGTCAGGCCTGCAGCCCCGACATAAGAAACAGCCCTGGGTCTGAATGATGACTCCTTTTTCATGAGCGCAAGGAAGAGCAGGGGGTCTGTCCTGTATATGCTGTTGCCCTTTTCTATGGCAGATTCAATAAAGGCAACCACCTCTGGCAACTCTTCATTTACAACCTTTTTCCAATCCCCATAATCTGAACCATTTCCGTTCCTGCTGTTTTTGTCCATATCAAAGGGGCCGGTTTCCTCGAAAGATGCACTGGCTATAAATCTGCTAAAGACACTATTGACAAACCGGGTATTTTCAGAGGAGAGAAAAAATCTCCCGTGCCTTATGCTATGGCACCTGTTATAAAAACAGGCAAGTGTATCCCTCAGGTTATTACGGGTTTCATTCATGCATTCATTCAGAATAGTAATAATTAGCCTGTTGCAGGTCTCGGGGTTAAACCTCTCATCCTGCTCTTTATTTAAATTTTTGCGGTAATTAACAAGCTTTTCCTTTGCAAGAAAGGTATTTTCCTTATAGAGGAGTATATTTGAGACAATTTTTTGTATTACAGCATGCTCAGGCTCCATTTTGCCCCTGTAAGAAAGGGCCTTTTCCGCAGCCTCAAGGGCATCAGATGCCTTTTTAAACAGGGAAACCGCATCATTGTAATCCTGATCCGTATAGGCTTTAAGCCCCAGCTTCAAGGCCTCCTCAGGTTTTATGAAAAGTATTCCCTCTTGCCCCCTGTAGGTATCATTGCTGTCTGAAAGCCTGCTCTGTTCTCTATTATATTCCACAATATACCCGGCTATCTTCTGAACAGCCGATGCATTATTCTCCGCCATGCACTTAATGGAAAATGAGAGCAATACAATCAATGAATATACTGCTGTTACCAGGTATTTTATTGCTTTTATCTTAATTTTCAAATTATTTCTCAACTCAGTTGGTATGGAAGAAAAAAGGCCATTGCATTGAAAATCATAGAGTCATCAGGTTTTATAAAATCTGCTGGCCCCGGGAAAACCCCGGGGCGGCTAATAGCGTTAACAGTTACATCAGGGCTTTGAATCGTAGAGCTTGATTATCTGATCAGTTACATCAATAGCTTTATCCGATGCCACTATTGAACTCTTTTCAACTATTATTGAAAGCTTCTCCTTGTTCAGATACTCCTGGGCTGCATCCCTTATGGCCATTAAAAATTTGCGCCCCAGCTCTGTATCCCTGGCCTGTATTTCCGCCTCAATCTCTTCCTTCATGCGGGGAAGGTCTCTCAACTCCTTTCTTAAGGTCTCTGCCTTGTCTCGCCTGACCTGTTCGGTCATTGTGCTACCCTTGGTTGCAAGCTCATTATCCAGCTCCTGGGCAGCGCTCTGCCTTTTTATGAGTTCCTGCCTTTTGGCCTCAAACTCCTTTGTAAAATCAGCGCGCGCTTTGGTTATTTTTGCTGACTGTGACAAAATCTTCTGGGTATCTATTACACCTATCTTTACTTCTGCTGCAAAAGCGGGAAAAAGATTGGCTGCAATGAGCGCAAGAAAACAGATTGATAATAGTATGCCTCTTTTCATAGTGATCTTCCTTTCAATAAGATATTAGGGTAATAACTAGTTCAGGGGTAGAAAAAAGTCAAGCAACACCTCATTGAATGGATTAAATGAACCTGGCGGATTAAAATCTGTACTCCATGCCTAATGAATATATGTTTCTTTTATAATCATAGATGGCGACATTGGAATCGGTTCTCATCCTGGAGTATTGAATTACTATAGTGGCATCCCTTTCCCAGTTCCATGAAAAGCCGCCTGACATGGAATATATCTTGTCCTCTCTTTTTTTATCAAAGACCGTGTGCAGGTTTTTAAATTCCTGGTCGCTGATCTGGCCGCTCAGCTGCAGTTTGATATCCTTGTATAAAGGCATGGCATAATTTGCAGAAAGACCCAGCATGCTGTTGTCCCAGTTTCTGCCGTCTGTATCCATGATATCGGACATAAACCTGAGATTCAGGAAGTACCCCTCTTTAAAAAGCCATAAATAACTAATATAGCTTTTACATCCCCTTGCGTCCCGCTCTTCTTCAGGGGCAAGGGCAGGCCTAAAGTACTCGCTGTCTGAATAACCTGAAAATATCTCAAGGAGCTGCCTATCTTTTACTGCCATTCTTAAGAGCGGGCCTGTACTGAATGTGCCTGAATATTCTTTAAAATCAGGATTTCTCACAAATGCATGGTTATAGCTTGTGGCAAGATATATCGCATATCTGCCGAAACTGTACCCTGGCGTGATAAAGATGCTGTTTGAGATTGAGTCATGGGTAAACCTGTTTTTATCATGTGTGCTTAGGCCTAATGCATACTGGGCGCTAAAGAGCCATCTGCTCTTTAGAAAAGGGGTATAATTGAGGCGAAAGGATGTATTTAGAACCCCGCTCCCCTCATTTGTAATCCCTGCAGCAAATGACTGCTCTTCAGGCTTTAAGACCATGTTATCATCATACTGTCCGAATACCCCGATAGTAAACCTTAAAGGCCTTATAAGGGCGATCCTCTGCTCAACCGCTGCAAGATACTGCCTTGCAAACCCCGCCATATCTGACTGCGGGTCACTCAAGATGGCCGCCTCAAGGCTCTTTTTTGCCTGCCTCAGATCTTGCTCTTTCATAAAACCTATGGCAATCCTCATGTCAGCGGCCTGTGTGATTTTTGGGTCTATGGCCTTTGCCCTTGCAAAGGCATCATTGGCCTCTTTTGTTTTGCCCTCTTCTGTCAGTATAAGACCCTTTAAAAAGGCTGTCTTGGCAGGAAATATATTCTCCTTTTCCGCTATATCCACCCACTTTTTTGCAATATCAAGCCTTCCAGCCTGTATGGCGACATCCACCACCTCTATAAGGGCCTCCTTGATCCTGGGCGTGAGATTCACTGCGTCAAGGAGGTTTTTAAGAGCCTTTTCATAATCCATTGTCTGTTTATATGCCATGCCTAGAAAGAATGCGGCAGCAGTCGAGCCAGGCTCCTCTTCCCTTGCCCTGGTGAGGGTGTGAATCGCCTCTTCATAACTCTCATCCCTGTACTCATCCATGCCTTTCCTGAGGGTATCTGATTGATCGCAAAAAATGTTCATAGGAAAAAGTATAATAAAAAGGAGAGAGATTAAGGAGAATAGGAAAATCCTGGTTGCGATCTTTATCATGTTTGCCCCCTTTCATTCTGTCCACAATAGAAGACGCCTTAGAATATGACTGTCTAGCCGGGCATATTAGGCTTCACATCGAATTTTGTCAATAATACAGCCAATCTTACAAAGTTAACACTTATTATTTAAAATATATCTAAACATCAGCAAACATCTTGACATTAAATATCATGATCTTAATTTCTGATAATCGGTTGACCAGACCGTTATCTTGAAAAAAATTCGCAGGAGGATAATTTTATGCGTCTTGATAAACTTACATTAAAGGGCCAGGAGGCCCTGAAAGAATCACAGCAGACCGCTGAAAGGCTTGGGAATCAGCAGATAGAACCGGAACACCTGTTGAGCGCCATAATAAATCAGAAGGATGGAGCCATCCCCCCCCTTCTGGCCAAGATGGGGGCAAGCCAGCCCGCTCTGATTAAAAATATTTCAGAGATACTTGAAAGGCTTCCAAAGGTATCAGGCGGCGGATATGGACAGTCTTATCTCTCGCCAAGAAGCCAGTCTGTGCTTGAACAGGCCTTTAAAGAGGCAGAGCAGATGAAGGATGAATATGTGAGTCTTGAACATATCCTCATTGCAATATCAGAAGAAAAGGATGGGCAGGCAGTAAAATTACTTAAATCATATGGCATCACAAGGGATACCATACTGGCTGCCCTTGTGGATATAAGAGGAGGCCAGAGGATTACTGACCAGAATCCTGAAGACAAATATCAGGCCCTTGAGAGGTTTGGACGTGATCTCACAGCCATAGCAGCAAAGGAGAAGCTTGACCCGGTGATTGGCCGTGATGATGAGATAAGAAGGGTAATCCAGGTGCTCTCAAGAAGAACAAAGAATAACCCTGTGCTGATAGGCGAACCCGGCGTAGGAAAAACCGCCATTGTTGAGGGGCTTGCCCAGCGGATCATACAGGGTGATGTGCCGGAAACCCTAAAGAACAAACGCGTGGTGGCCCTGGACATGGGCGCCCTTGTGGCGGGAGCCAAATACAGGGGCGAGTTTGAGGATAGATTAAAGGCGGTGCTCAAGGAGGTAACAGATTCGGAAGGGGAGATTATTCTATTTATAGACGAGATGCACACCATAGTGGGCGCAGGAGCGGCAGAGGGCGCTGTAGATGCCTCCAATATGCTCAAGCCTGCCCTGGCAAGAGGCGAGTTACGCTGTGTTGGAGCAACTACGATAAAGGAGTACAGAAAATATATAGAGAAGGATGCGGCATTTGAAAGACGATTTCAGCCGGTTATGGTGGAGGAGCCCACAGTGGAGGACACTATATCCATATTAAGGGGGCTCAAGGAAAAGTATGAGGTGCACCACGGGGTGAGGATTCAGGACTCTGCCCTTGTTGCAGCAGCAACCCTATCGCACAGGTACATTACAGACAGGTTCCTGCCTGATAAGGCCATTGACCTGATAGACGAGGCGACAAGCAGGCTGAGGATAGAGATAGACAGCATGCCTGCTGAGATTGATGCAGTGCAGCGCAAGATCACACAGCTTGAGATAGAAAAACAGGCCCTCAAAAAGGAAAAGGATGCGGCCTCAAGGGACAGGCTTATAAAGATTGAGGAAGAGCTTAAGGAGCTAAAGGCAGAAAGCGATGAGATGATAAGCCACTGGCGAATGGAAAAGGAGATCATCGGTAAAATCGGTGAGATCAAGGAGAGGCTTGAATCAACAAGAACAGCGGCCCAGGTGGCAGAAAGGGCTGGAGACCTGTCTAAGGCGGCTGAGCTCAGGTATGGCACCACCATTGCCCTGGAAAAGGAGCTGGAGGCACAGAACGCAAGGCTGAACGAGCTGCAGAAGGGCAAGAAGATGCTCAAGGAGGAGGTGGACGCAGAGGATATCGCTGAGGTCGTAGCAAAGTGGACAAATATCCCTGTATCAAAACTCATGCAGGGAGAGCGTGAAAAGCTTATCAAGATGGAAGAGATGCTCTCTAAAAGGGTAATAGGCCAGGAACAGGGGGTGATAGCTGTTGCCAATGCGGTCAGAAGGGCGAGATCCGGTTTACAGGATCCAAACCGTCCAATCGGCTCATTTATATTCCTTGGACCTACCGGTGTTGGCAAAACAGAGCTTGCCCGCGCGGTTGCAGAGTTTCTGTTTGATGATGAGCAGTACATGATAAGGATCGACATGTCCGAATATATGGAAAAACACTCTGTAGCTAGGCTTATAGGCGCACCTCCGGGGTATGTTGGCTATGATGAGGGAGGGTATCTTACAGAGGCGGTTCGCAGACACCCCTACTCTGTCATACTGTTTGATGAGATAGAAAAGGCGCATCCTGATGTATTTAACGCCCTATTGCAGATACTTGATGATGGCCGAATGACCGATGGCAAAGGCCGCACAGTGGACTTCAAGAATACAGTGCTGATCATGACATCAAATGTTGGGAGCCAGTGGATCAATGAACTTAAGGGTAAGGATGAAAGGGAGATGGAAAAAAGGGTTATGGAGGCGCTTAAAAACACCTTCAGGCCTGAGTTCCTGAACCGTATAGATGAGACCATTATCTTCCATTCCCTTGGCAAGGAGGATATCAAACGTATCGTGGATATCCAGATCAACCTCCTTAAAAAGAGGCTCGAAGCCAGCAAGATCACCCTTGAGCTTACAGAAAAGGCCAGGGATTATCTTGCGGAAGCGGGGTTTGACCCTGTATATGGCGCAAGGCCTCTTAAAAGGGCCATACAGCAGATCGTACAGAACCCGCTCTCAATGCGCATACTGGAGGGTCAGATAAGCGAAGGGAGTACGGTTAAAATGGATATAAGAAATGGTGAGGTGGTCTTTTTGTAAAAAGCAGAGCGCAGAAGGGCATAGCGCACAGAGTAAAGAACGCCATGCCCTCTGCGCCATGCGCTAAGCTGTCCTTCCTTTCCCGTTCATCCTCTCCTTAAGCCTTGTATAACAGCGGAATTTCACCTTTCTTCTGGAGTTTATAAATATAGACTTGCCTGTCTTCGGGTTTCTCCCCTTTCTTGCCCATTTAAATTCAACATCAAACCTGCCGAACCCTGGGATATTGATATTATCGCCCTTTTCAAGGCATGATTTCATAATATCAAGAAGGGAGTTTACTATGCTCTCAGCCCTGTTTTTTGGCATAAGGTCATAATTGAGTTCCGGAAAAAGATACATCTGCCGCTCCTTCTTTTTCTTTTTCAGATGAACATTTTCTATCACGCTTTTTATGAGATCAGTTTTATTTATCACAGGAGACCCAAGGAATATTTTTTTATCACCGCTATTAAAGATTGTTAAAAGGTGCCATATCTGTTAAGTATTGTCAATTATTCTAAATCATTAGGGAAAATATATTAAAAAAATGCATCATAATTATATATTCCGTCACTGCCCCGTGTGCGGTGATGAATTTACAAAAAAGAGAGTAAAAGAGAAGGAGCCTCTGCGGCTTGTCTGTAAAAACGAGGATTGCAGATTTGTTTTTTACCTTGACCCAAAGCTGGTGGCATGTGCGATCGTTGAAATTGATAACAGGATCGTCCTCTTAAGAAGGGCCAGATCGCCTGAAAGGGGAAAATGGGTAATGCCGGGCGGTTACGTTGACAGGGGGGAAAAGGTAGAGGAGGCAGCTATACGGGAAACAAAAGAGGAGTGCGGGATTGATATAGGGCTTAAAAGGCTTTTTGGTGTCTATTCATACCCGGGATACCTTGAGGTGGTTGTTGTCTATCTTGCGGATTATTTATCCGGCTCGCTTATTGCTGATGACGAAACCACTGACAGCAAACTAATAAGCATTGAGGATATCCCCTGGGATGAACTGGCCTTTGAAAGCACAAGGGATGCGCTAAGGGACTACTGTGAATTGAAAAAGAAGAGGGAAAGGAGTTAATAATTGCTTAATCTAAAACCTGAAAGGATTGATGACCTTGGCAGTGCCAGAAGGAAATCCATTATGGAAAGGTCAATGGAGGATATCTCCTCTGTCTTTGAGGATACAAGAAGGATAGTAGAGGATGTGCGCAGAAACGGTGATTCTGTCGCACTGAAACATTATAAAAAACATAAGGATGATATTACAGCATCTGACCTTGAGGTAACAGCGGATGAGATTGCAATTGCCTATAAAAGGATAAATCCCCATGTGGTTGAATCTCTTAAAAAGGCTGCTGAAAACATTGTAAGATTCCACAAGGCCCAGCTTGAAAGGGAGATGTGGTCAATAGAGGTGCAAAAGGGGATACTGGCAGGCCGCATAACAAGGGCAATGGATATTGTGGGCTGTTATATCCCTGGCGGAAGGGCGGTATACCCGAGCTCCATATTGATGACAGTGCTTCCGGCAAAGGTGGCCGGCGTAAAGGATATTATAGCGGTTACGCCGCCTGAGCGAGGCATGACTGTAAACCCGGCAATTCTTGTCGCAGCGGATATTGCCGGGTGTGACCGGATATTCAAGGTGGGCGGCCCCTGGGGTGTTGCAGGGCTGGCTTACGGCACAGAGACCATGCCAAAGGTTCACAAGATAGTTGGGCCGGGGAACAAGTATGTTACGGCTGCAAAGATGATCGTGTACGGGCAGGTGGATATAGATTCGCCGGCAGGCCCAAGTGAATCCCTTATCCTTGCAGATGAAAGCGGTAATGCAGACTTTATTACAGTAGATTTTCTTTCCCAGGCAGAGCATGACCCTGATTCTGCTGCAGTGTTAGTAACCACATCAGCAGAACTGGCGCAGAGGGTTTGTGAAAATATAGCAAAAGAATATGAAACCCTGCCAAGAAAGGAGATATTTGAATCATCACTAAACAGGCACTCATATGTGCTTGTGGCAAAGGATATGGAACAGGCAATTGATTTTACTAACGAATATGCGGCGGAACACCTTCAGATCATTACAAAGGACCCATTCATCACTTTAAACTCCATAAGGCATGCCGGCTCTATTTTTATGGGGCCATATGCGCCTGTGCCGGTGGGTGATTATGCATCAGGGACAAACCATGTGCTGCCAACAGGACAGTGTGCAAGGATGTTTTCAGGGCTCTCGGTTGATGATTTTATAAAGAAACCGACATTCCAGTACCTTAGCAAAGAGGGGCTTACCGGGCTGAAAGATACGGTCATTACACTTGCAGAAGAGGAGGGGCTGCCGCTTCATGCACGGACGATCAAGGCAAGGTTTGAAAAAGCAGAGGGGTAAGCGCATAGCGCAGGGTGCAAAAGGTCAGTAGGGGCAGACCTGTGTGTCTGCCTGCCCGGATAAAGAACCAGGGTATTTATATAGCCTTAAAGAACCTAAAAGAGAAAATTTATTTTGACAAAGGGATTTTTATTCTCTATATAGAATGATTCTTTTTCACGGGTCGTTAGCTCAGATGGTAGAGCAGCGGACTTTTAATCCGTTGGTCGTGGGTTCGATTCCCGCACGACCCACCAGTAGCTGCCTCTGGTGATAAAAAAAGG
>CAYWRH010000124.1:0-13396 GCA_964460435.1 uncultured Desulfatiglans sp. | reverse complement strand
AATATTAACCTGTTAATTCAATATATTAGAATGCGACCTGAAAATGCCTGAAAATAATTTCCTGTTTACAGATACTTATATCGACAAAAGTTGTCAAAAACCTTAAACATAATGCCTATTTTTATGCACACCTGTAAATTATTTTTCCTGTATATGGATAAATAGGTCACATTTTATTAAGGGGGTGTTTTGGCGATTGTTCCGGCAGGGAAATAGTGTGACATGAAGCTGAATTTATAACCGGTATTTTCCGTGTGACAGTAACAGGAGATGCTTGAACAATAATGAGATAAGAATTAATATATCTATCCATAAATAAACTGAGAAAGAGGCAGTCATGAATAATAAAACAACTATTATTATAACTGTGATGGTATTATTTTTATTAACGTTCACAACTTTTGCTGCAGACAATGCTGGTTTTGAACTTGTGGTAAAAAAGGTTGAACGAATCAGTAACGAAGAGGTCGTAATCCAATATGGCGTAATAAGCAGAAAAGATTTTGACTGCTTCAATGTAAGCATAGCTTTTAAGATAATTGAGGGTGATGCCCCTGTAGCATGCAAAGAAATTAAAGAGACAATCCCAAAAGGGGCTGATGGAACAGATATAAAAGAGGTTAATATAAAAGTCCCTGCCGATGCAAAGGAGCTAAACATCAAAAGCACAATATTTTTCAGCGCCAAGCGTTATCGCATTGAAGACTGGTTTTCAGGCTGTAAGGATTTTTAAGAAATACTTCAATACCCTGACAGTAATGCTGATATACTTACTGTTTTGGGTTGACTGGTATTTTGGGGATGTTTTTTCAATCAAGTCTGTGTTTAGTAAAATATTTATTGTTAACTCACCTGCATCTTAATCTTTTCTTCATTTTCCAGTGCTATACTCCATTTCATACGGTAGGCGTAATATAAAATATATTGTTATTTCTACTGGTTACGCATTTTTTGATAAAACTAATATAATTCTCACTAGGTCATACATAATAGATATCTGGTGAATAATATTCAGGAGATAAGCAAGGGGGCGTGAATAATGCGAAATAATTTTCTGCCTTTTTCAAAACCTTCTATTTCGGAAGATGATATCTCTGCGGTATCAGGTGTCCTGCGCTCCGGATGGATAACAACCGGATCAAAGACAGTTGAATTTGAAGAGGCCTTTCAGAAATACTGCAATGCAGCAAAGGCAGTTGCCCACTCTTCCGCTACTGCCGGTATGCACATCGCACTCAAAGCCCTTGGTATAGGCCCGGGTGACGAGGTAATCACCCCATCCATGACCTGGGTTTCAACAGTGAACCTGATCGTTCTATCCGGGGCAACACCTGTTTTTGCTGATGTTGATGCTGATACGCTTATGGTTTCAGCTAAAAATATCGAACCGCTCATAACGGAAAGAACTCGCCTGATTATCCCTGTACATTTTGCAGGTGCCCCTGCGGACATGAAACCTATCAGAGAACTTGCATTTAAAAAAGGTATACATCTTATAGAAGACGCTGCCCATGCTGCTGGAACCGAATATATGGGTGATAAAATCGGTAAATACGGTACCACCATCTTTTCATTCCATCCCATAAAAAATATTACCTGTGGTGAAGGAGGAATGTTCTGCTCGGATGACGCAGGATTAACAGACCGCATCAGACGCTTAAAATTCCACGGACTTGGCGTTGATGCCTATGACCGAGCTATGCAGGGCCGAAGTCCCCAGGCCGAGGTGCTGGAACCGGGGTTCAAGTATAACCTAACTGATATGGCTTCCATACTGGGTTTGAACCAACTGACCCGGCTTGACGAATTTATTGCAAAGAGAGAAATGCTGGCAAGGTACTACCTGGAATCCTTAGCTGACATAGATGAAATACTGCCCCTTAAAACGCCTTCATACGCCTTGAGACATGCCTGGCACCTCTTTATTGTAAGGCTGGACACAAACCAGGCAGGCATGGACAGAGATACATTTATGCTGAAACTGAAGGAAAAAAATATCGGAACAGGGCTTCATTTCAAGGCTGTTCATATGCAGAAATACTACCGTGAAACCATGAAATCAGTAATGGGAACACTACCTGCCACTGAATGGAATTCGGACCGGATATGCTCTCTTCCCCTGTTTCCTGATATGACGGTTCACGACGTGGATGATGTTGTTAACACTATTAAAGAGGTATTAAAATGAACTCAATCGATCTATCCATTGTAATACCTGTTTATAATGAAAAGGAAAACCTGCCTGAACTCATAACCCGCTGTCTTGATGCATGCAGAAAGACCTATAAAACCTTTGAGATCATCCTAGTAGATGACGGGAGCAGGGACGGATCAGGTGATCTTATCTTAAACGCAGCTGAGAGTCATACAGGTGTAGTCTCAGTTATTCTTAACAGAAATTACGGCCAGCATGCTGCTGTGGTAGCCGGGCTGGAACAGTCAAGAGGTGATATAATAATTACCCTTGATGCTGACCTCCAGAATCCACCCGAGGAAATACCCAACCTGGTTTACGAGATGGAGCAGGGTGTTGATGTGGTCGGCACAGTGCGTGAAAACAGGCAGGATACGGCCTTTCGCAGGATAGCATCATCTCTGGTAAATCATATGGTCCGTCGCTCCACCGGTGTAATGATGCATGATTACGGATGTATGCTGAGGGCTTACAGTAGATCGGTAGTTGATGCCATGCTGCAATGCGGAGAGCACTCCATGTTTATTCCTATCCTGGCAAACAGCTTTGCTGCGAGCACTTGTGAGATCACTGTAAAACATGCCCCGCGGAAAAAAGGCGAATCAAAATACAATCTTTTAAAACTGATTTCACTCCACTTTGATCTTCTGACCTCCATGTCTACATCTCCATTACGACTGCTCTCCTATCTGGGTGCAATCATCTCTGTCTTTGGTACAGGCTTTGGCCTGATACTTATATTACTCCGTTTCGTATATGGTGCGGCATGGGCCGCTCAGGGTGTTTTCACACTTTTTGCTGTACTCTTTGTGTTTATAGGTGCCCAGTTTTTAGGCCTCGGTCTTCTGGGAGAATATATAGGCCGGATATACCATGATGTCAGGTTACGTCCCCGATTTTTTATAAAGGAAATACGCGGTAAAGATAATCTGCCTAATGAAAACAGAAGCTCCATAACAGCACAAAAATCAGACGGTAAAATATATAAAATATAATCTTTTAAAGGAGTTCCCAATGAAAACAATAGTACTAGCCTACCACAATATCGGGTGCGCCGGGATAAAGGCATTATTATCCCACGGATATGATATCCAGGCGGTATTTACCCATAGAGATGACCCGAATGAAAACATATGGTTTGACTCGGTGGCAGAGCTGGCAGCAGTCAATAATATCCCGGTTTTCGCGCCGGAGGATATCAATCACCCACTGTGGGTTGAAAAGATAAAAAATCTTGACCCTGAGATCATATTTTCCTTTTATTACAGGAAGATGGTGGGTAAGGATATCCTAGGGATACCTGAAGCAGGATGTCTGAACCTGCATGGTTCGCTCCTGCCCCGTTACAGGGGCAGATGCCCTGTTAACTGGGTTCTAATTAATGGCGAAAAAGAGACAGGCGTGACATTGCATTATATGACGCCTAAACCCGATGATGGTGATATTGTCGGGCAGAAAAGTATCCTTATAAATGATAATGATACTGCCTTAAGCCTGTATATAAAACTCACCGCTGCAACAAGTGTACTACTGTCACAACTTCTACCGGTAATAAAAGAAAGGAGGGCTGACCGCACTCCGCAGAAACATCTGAATGCAACTTATTTTGGAGGGCGCAGAGCTGAAGACGGAAAAATCGACTGGGGTCAGGATGCAGTAACAGTAAGGAACCTTGTGCGCGCAGTGACCAGGCCGTACCCGGGTGCCTTTTCATATCTTGGTAACCGGAAATGCCTCTTCTGGGAAGTCAGTGCACTTCCGGCCACTAGAGAGGTTGATCCGGGAACAGTCCTGTCAACAAATCCCTTTACCATTGCGTGCGGACATGGAGCAGTAGTGGTGAATTTCGGCCAGACAGAAAACGGGATATACACAAACGGCAGTCAGCTTATAAAAGAGCTAAACATCTCTACAGGCATGCGTTTCAATGGCATCGATGAAATGAAAATAAATCATGCCTCATTAAAGCATGTCCTCATCCTGGGTGCAAATGGATTTATAGGGAATCACCTGAGTGAGAAATTACTTGAAAGCGGTAAATATGAAGTCCATGGAATGGACTTATGCTCCAATACCCTGGACAGACTTAAAGCGCATCCCAGATTTCATTTCCAGGAGGGAGATATTTCAATAATGAGGGAATGGATCGAGTACCATGTACGCAAATGTGATATCATCCTTCCACTTGTTGCAATTGCAACCCCCATAGAATATGTCAGGAACCCTCTCAGGGTGTTTGAGCTGGATTTCGAGGAAAACCTGCGCATTATCAGGTACTGTGTCAAATATAAAAAACGTTTAATATTCCCATCCACGTCAGAGGTCTATGGCATGTGCCAGGACCCTGAGTTTAATGAACAGGATTCTAACTTTGTCCTTGGCCCAATACATAAGCAGCGATGGATATATTCATGCAGCAAACAGATGCTCGACCGTGTGATCTGGGCCTATGGAAAACAGCATGGTTTGAATTTTTCCTTATTCAGACCTTTTAACTGGGTAGGGCCAAGGCTGGACTCTCTTGAATCAGCACGGATAGGCAGTTCCAGGGTCATCACCCAGTTTATACTTAACCTGGTTGAAGGGACACCGATCCGCCTTGTTGACGGCGGAAAGCAGAAACGGTGTTTCACCGATGTAAAAGATGGCGTGGAATGCCTCTTCAGGATCATCGAAAACAAGAACGATTCCTGTAACGGGGAGATCTTCAACATAGGAAATCCGGATAATGAATTCAGCATGAAGGAACTTGCTGATATGCTGAAGCAAAAATTCGACTCCCACCCCCTGCGTTCTTACTTCCCGCCTGATGGTGGCATCCAGGATATTGAGGCACATGCTTATTATGGCTCTGGCTATCAGGATGTCCAGCATAGAAGACCATCCATTCAGCAAGCACGCAGGATACTGAGGTGGGAGCCCAAAGTGCCATTTGAGCAATCAGTAAGTGAAACACTAGATTTCTTCTTAAATGACTTTGTGAGATGTACAATGGAGGGTCCATGCGCAGTATCGGCCTGCGGGTAGATGTAGACACCTTAAGGGGTACGCGGACAGGTGTTCCTAACCTGGTCAATCTATTTAAGAGGCATAATATAAGGGCCACCTTCTTTTTTTCGGTCGGGCCTGACAACATGGGCAGGCACCTGTCGCGTCTGATCAGGCCCACCTTTCTTTTAAAAATGATGAGGACAAGGGCCGCAAGTCTTTACGGTTGGGATATTATCCTTAAGGGGACTATATGGCCCGGTCCTGTGATAGGTAAACAATGTGCAAGAGAGATCAGTAATGCTGCAGGGGCAGGTCATGAGATAGGGCTTCATTCATGGGACCACCATAAATGGCAGAAGACAATTGATAAAATGGATCAGACCGCTGTATATGATGAAATCCTTAAAGGTTATAACCTGCTTAAAAGTATCATCGGGAGAGAGCCTGATTGTTTTGCAGCACCTTCATGGAAGATTACGCAGGAAGCGCTTTATGCCCTTGATCAATTCCCATTCAGGTATGAATCCGATTGCAAGGGTTTTACACTCTTCAATCCTGTGATGAACAGGCATTCATTTAACCATGTTCAGGTACCTGTGACTCTGCCTACCTATGATGAGGTGATAGGAAGGAAATGCACTGATGATACATACAACAGCTATCTGCTAAATATGATTAAATCTGATTCCCTGAATGTATTGACCATCCATGCAGAAGCAGAAGGGATCAACTGCCTTCCACTGTTTGAGGCGTTTTTAGACATGGCACAGCAGCAGGAAATTATCTTGGTCCCCCTGGGAGACCTTTTAACAGGCACAGAAAATATAGATAGCGCGGCAATAAAACAGTGTGTAACAGCAGGACGGGACGGATGGATATCATGTCAGGATGGCACATATCCTGGAATACCACTTAATTCAAAGGTGTAAAATGTGTAATACAAAGAATAGATACCTTTTCATTCTGGTTTTTTTATTCTATTTACTATGCAACATAATGCCTCTTGGAAATATCAGCCTTTTCACACCTGATGAAACACGATATGCAGAGATCCCACGCGAGATGATCGTTAGTGGTGACTGGGTGGTCCCCCATTTCAACGGTCTTAGATACTTTGAAAAACCGGTCTTTGGTTACTGGGCAAATGCAGTGTCAATCCTTCTTTTTGGTGGAAATAATTTTGCGGTACGTTTGCCATCCACACTCTCTGTTGGTCTTTCTGCTCTTTTCATATTTTTTATGGTGCACTATGTAAAAAATCGAGAAGATAAAGAAAATAGCCATACCGCTATTCTAGCTTCACTGATATTTTTATCCTGTTTTGAGATATTCGGAGTCGGAAATATTGCTGTGCTTGACAATCTGTTTTCGTTCTTTCTAACCGTGACAATAGGAAGTATTTATTTTGCCACCGAAAAAAAGCCTGGTTCACACAGGGAAAAATATTTTCTTATTCTTTCAGGAATTGCCTGCGGCCTCGCATTTCTTACAAAAGGTTTTCTTGCCTTTGCTATACCTGCTGTGGCAATTGCGCCATATCTCATATGGGAACGCAGGTATCGTGACCTGATTCGCATGTGCTGGCTTCCAGTAATGATCTCTGTTCTGGTTGTTTTGCCCTGGGGTATCCTGATTCATAAAAGAGAGCCGGATTTCTGGAACTTTTTTTTCTGGAATGAACACATACGGCGTTTTATGGAGCACAATGCGCAGCACAAAGAATCCTTCTGGTTCTTTTTCAAAAATGGGCCTGGTATGTTTATGCCCTGGACCTTCCTAATACCTGCAAGCATCCCAGGACTGAGGCAACTGGTAAAGGATAAAAACTCTCAACAGGGGCGGTTAATCAGGTTTTCTATCTGCTGGTTTGTATTACCTTTTTTATTCTTTTCTTATTCAAGCGGCAAGCTTCTTACATATATACTTCCCTGCTTTCCACCATTTGCAGTCCTCATGTTTTTAGGGCTTGAAAATGTGTTAAGAAAAGAACGTGCCAAGTCCTTTAAACTGGGAGTTGCAGGTATTATTTTTTTCTTTTCCATAATTCTTTTTGCCCTTATATACGTCCAGCTTTTTGGGTTTCATAATTTTTATCCTTTCGATCAGCATTGGAAAGCAATTATGTTTGCAAACAGCTTACTCATTCTCATTTTATTCTGTTTCTGGGCTGTAAAAAGTATAATTCCTTCAAATAAAATGCTGCTCACAGGTCTTTCGCCCTTTCTCTTTTTTCTTATAATTCATTTTATTATCCCCCAGTTAACAATTGTTTCAAAGATACCCGGAATAGTGCTTGAAAAATACAGGGATAGAGTCAATGATGCGGTAATAATTTCAGATGAAAAAACCATAGGCGCGGCATGCTGGTATCTGCGCCGCAATGACATCTATCTTCTTGAAAATGGCGGAGAACTTAATTACGGTCTAAATTATCCGGAAGCATCTAATAGATTGATTGATATAGATTCAGTTAAAGGATTCATTGAAAAAAACAGGGGTAGACTAATTCTTACAGGGAGGGTCAAAAACCTGGAGCGTTGGAAGGATAAGCTTCCAAAACCCGTGTTTATAGATGACAGCGGACCAAAAGGATATGCTTTCTGGCGGTTTTAAATCATGAATGCTTATCGAATTATTTCATGTTTATTTGGTCAGCATTATTATATATAGATTATCATTATTTAAAAAAGAGTATCTATGTCCAGGTATTTACCTCTTATTATATTAGGGGTGCTGCTAAATGCCGCAGCGCAACTGTTTCTTAAGCAAGGGATGCTTAACATAGGTTATTTTGATTTCAGGTTAAAAAATCTTAACCATCTCTTTATTGCTACTGTTACCAGTCCATATATCTTTGCAGGGCTTATATGTTATATGGTCAGCGTGGTGGTCTGGCTGCTGGTGCTTTCAAGGGTTGAAGTCAGTTATGCATATCCACTGCTTTCTATAGGTTATATTGCTACTGCGTTTGCGGGATGGTATCTTTTTAACGAATCAATGGGCATCATGCGCTGGGCTGGCATAATAGTAATATGCATTGGCGTATGGCTTATTACAAAAACGGGGTAAAAAGGAGAACCTGTTATTTATTAAGTCCGGATAAATAATATTAGGAAGGTGCCAATGAGAATACTGATTGTTGATGATGAAAAATCCCTTCTGCAACAGTTAGCGCAGATTCTGTTGCAGAAACGCTATATTGTTGAAACTGCTTCTAATGGCGAGATGGCCCTTGATAAAATATTCGAGTCACCATTTGATCTTATCATACTGGATATCATGATGCCGAAGGTCGACGGATTGACTGTACTTGAAAATACCCGCAATGCCAAAATAGAAACCCCTGTCCTCATGCTCACTGCAAAGGGAGATACAAAAGACAGGATAAAGGGGCTTGATCTAGGGGCAGATGACTACCTGTCAAAGCCTTTCTCACCTGATGAACTTCTTGCACGAATACGTGCGCTTTTAAGGCGGTCAGGAAACCAGGCTGAAGCGGTATTAAAAATAAATGACCTTCAGCTTGACACTGTAAGTCGCGTAGTTACTAGAGGGGGAAAACCTGTTGAACTCACCCCAAGGGAATTTTCCATACTTGAATTTCTCCTGTATAACAAAAACAGGGCCGTATCGCGCTTCAATCTGGCCGAACACGTATGGGGCGATGATTATGATCCCTTCAGTATGTCCAATTTTATGGATGTGCATATTAAAAACCTGCGCCAGAAAATAGGTGATACGGGTAGGGGAACAATCATCCACACTATTCGTGGTGTCGGGTATATAATCGAGGAACCAAAATAATGTCTGTAAAGAAGAGGATCATACTGCTTGTTACTGCTGCCGGCTTTATAGCGAGCCTGCTGTTTTCGGGAGCTATTTTTTATGAACTGATTGAACAACCCTTTTTCATCCTGGATACGGAATTGAAGGAGGAAGCTAATCGTGCATTTTACATCATCGAGACAAACCAATTAAAACCGGGAACAGCAGCACCTCCTATTCTCGACGAATTTCCTACATGGTTAAAAATATTTGAAAATGATTCAGACAAGATGCTCTGGCAGTCAAAGATTGCGGAAAGAGTTATCCTGCCAACAGTAGAACCTGGGTCTGCTAAAAATAAATATGCAGATATTTTTGACAATAAAATCGACTTTGGGCAGGGAAATAGAAAAAAAGCTATGTTCAGGACCAGTGCCTTTGAGCTCACGATGGGCCAAGAAAAATTTGCAGTTCAGGTAGCTCTCCCCATGGTAAAACTTAAAGAGGAGATTCAGGATCTGCTTTTAAGTATCCTCGCAGGTCTGGTCTTTTCTACTCTCTGCCTGATTTTGATCAGTTATTTTGTTGCAGGAAGGGTATTAAAACCTATTGGAGAGATGAAAGATCTGGCCCACAATATTAGTATAAAAAATCTAGCACAGCGAATACCGGTCGGGAATGAAAAGGATGAATTCAATGAACTGGCCCGAACAATCAACATGATGCTTGACCGTCTTCAATATGCTTTTATGAAACAGAGGGATTTCCTTTTTGACACATCCCATGAATTAAAGACACCACTAACAACAATCAGGCTTGCAATAGATGAAATATGCTCTGATAAAGAGATGACAACTCTTCAACCTTTTTTTCGGGGAAGCCTTTTACGAGTCAAACAGCAGACAGCGCGTATGGAAAGACTTGTAAAAGACTTGCTTAACCTTTCTGCCCTGGAGTTAATGAACAGGATTGAACCAAAAACTGTCCATCTATCAGATATATTGAGAAACCTTATTTACGATTATCGATTTATAGCGGATGGGAAGGACATCAAAATAGAAACCAATATTACCGAGGGAATAATCATCCAGGGGGATGAGGAAAAAATAAGGCGCGTCTTCTCAAATATAATTGATAATGCCATAAAATATAATGAGGATAGGGGCAGTATTGAAATAACTGCAAAGGGATCGAATGATGAAATAATAATATCTGTTACCAATACTGGTCCGGGCATCCCTGAAGATGAAATTCCAAAAATTTTTGATCAATTTTACAGGGTTGAAAAATCCAGGTCAACCGATCAAGGAGGTTCCGGCCTCGGGCTTGCTATAGTGAAGCGGATTATTGAACTGCATGGAGGAAGAATTGAATTAAGTAGTCAATATGGAAAGAGGACAAGGGTACATGTTATGTTGCCTCGTTACCCGAAAAATCAACCTTAAAGTAGGAGGATTACCGCACACTGTATACCGTGCACATCATACCATAAACTGCGTTTCAGCATCCCTTTTTCACCCCGAGTTTAATCAGTATATCCTCCATGAGGCACCACTTTGTAAAAGCCGATTGAAGCAGGTTAAGCCCCACAAAGGCAGTAAACAGGTGCCAGTATGGGCTGTGAATATATCCAAGCCCAAGGGAGATGAGAACAAAACTACCTGCTATTGCTCTGATAATCTGTTCCATTCGCATAGCTGTTACCTCCAGATAATCTTAGGTTCCTTTCTTATGGGTATCCTCTGATACCTGAACCTCGGATACCCTATCATAAGCGCCGCAAAGGCCTGGTGTTTTTCAGGAAGTGCGAGAGCCTCTTTAAGCGGGTCATAATTAGCCGCAGCAGTCATGAAAAAACCTGCCCAGCAGCCGCCAAGCCCAAGAGCTGAGGCGATAAGCTCAAGGTTTGCGAGGGCAATAACACAGTCATTCTGAGCAAGCCGGTTTTCTTTATCACCATATGTAATGATAAGGGCCGGTGCGTCCCTTAGTATAACATCTATCCCTGCATCATAATCGGTAATGAGTTTACCTAAATGAGGGTTGGGGTTAATGCCGGGCACACCTTCACTCAGTACAACCCTGAAAAAATCTATTACAAGCCCGGAGTATCTCTTTATCTCCGCCCTGTCAGTAACTACAAGCCATCTTACCCCCTGTGAGTTACGGGCTGTCGGCGCATAACGGGCAATATCAATAAGCCTGGTTATTTTTTCCTGGGATACGGGTTTATCCTTGTATGCCCTTATTGAACGCCTCCCCTTGAAAAATGCCTCGCACTGGTCGGTTGAAAGCCTGAACTCCTCTTGAACCTCCTCAAACCTGTGTATATCCAGGCTCCTGTGTTTTAAAGCGCCAGTCGGGCAGACAGCCACACAGTGACCGCACCTGATGCACATCCCCTCTATATCCTTTACAGTAGTGGGGGGAGTCTCTTTGTGATATTCAAAAAGCCTTGACGGGCATACGGTAACGCACAGGCCGTCCTGATTGCATTTATCCTTGTCTATTTCAATGAAGTCCATAAATTATCCTTTTATTATTTCAAATCACATTACGTCGATTTTATAAACATTTCCATAATTTTTTTCTATATTGTTCTGGGCTCTATAATGGCATTTTCAGGGCAGACAAGGATGCATGACCCGCACTCATCACACCTTTCTCCGATCATGGTGTAAGGGTTCCCGGGCTTAACCGCCTTAAAGGTGCATACATTAAAACAGGTGCCGCACCCTGTGCATCTTTCATTGATTATCGTATTACCGGGCGGGTTATACTCTGCCCCTCCAAAGGCAAATCTTTTTCTTAAGAGCTTATGGTCACGGTTTACCATCTCATAATCAAAGTCATAAACCTCACCCTTCCCCCTGTACATGACAAGGTTTCTTGTGGCCGGGTATTTTTTCATGTCAAAAAGGGCTACCTTGAACTGCTCATTTGTTTCTGCCTTTTTCCTGACCTCTTCCTCGGATAGTTCCCTTACATCCCCAGTAATCCTGATGGTATATCCAGGCTCAAAATGGGGCACACCATTTTCATCTGAACCCGATATCTGTGTTGAAGGGTACATGCCGCAAACAGCCAGATTACCTGTCTTTATCATCTGCCTGTAAAAGGGTTTAATAAACATTGTCCGCAAATACAGCCCCTCTTCATCACAGGCATAAAAATGAGCAATCCTTGAATGCACACAGCCATCCTCTAGGGTTGAAAAGGTTAAGAACCCGATTTTTTCTATACATTCAAATATTTTTCTCAGTTGCATCATTACCCCCTGAGCATACGATTCAAGGTTCAAGATTCAAGGTTCAAGATTTACGAAAAAAACCTTGTGCCTTGCGCCACTCTTCATACCTTAATTCATATTTTACTAGTAAGATTAACCATTTTCGGTTATGAATTCTTATCATAAAAAGTAAATACATGGGAGATTAAAATGGCGAAAAGAAAATATGAAAGTCTGATCACCACCAATCTCAACAGGGGTAAAGACGATATTGGCACCCTTTTATATCAGTTTAACAGTGATACGCAAAAAAACACGCCCTTTTTTACAGATGTTGCCTGGATATGGCCAAAGCCTGAAAAGATTGTAATGGAAGGCACCTCCCACTCCCACGAATTTGATGAGCTGGTCACCCTCTTCGGGACGAACCCGGATGACACAAGAGACCTGTGCGGCGAGGTGGAGTTCTGGATTGAGGATGAAAAATATGAGCTTACCAACAGCTCCCTGATCTTTATACCAAAAGGAACAAAACACTGCCCCATTATCTTCCATAAGGTGGAAAGGCCCATTTTCCATTTTATAATAGGGCAGGCAGGTAAATATAAGAGGTAATTTTTCGGAACATAAGATGTGGAGATAGATCCTGCCGATTCTACTGCAAATCGGTTAAAACAGTTGACAATATTATATCAAATCGGTAAGAATAGTTACCAGTTTGCAATTATTTTTTAATCCTTTTTTAACTTCATGAGGAAATCATGCTTGAAACTTTAAAAGAAATGATCCTCGATTTTCAAGAAGATACGCCTGAAACAGGATTAAAGAGGCATCTTGAATACGAATATATAAATGGCAAAGCCTTTGTATGCATAGGTGTAAGGCGCTGCGGCAAATCCACTCTTTTATACCAGATTATCGATTCCTTAAAATCAAAAGGAGTTTTAAAAGAAAACATTTTATTTCTTAATCTGTTTGATGACCGGTTAAATGATATCTGCAATGGAAATATGTCTTTGATACTTGAAGCCTATTATTCGCTTTACCCTGAAAAAAAGGGAAATGAAACTATCTATTGTTTTTTTGACGAGATACAGGAGGCCCGGAACTGGGAATCTTTTATTGACCGTATTCTAAGAACAGAAAATTGCTACGTATTCATTTCAGGCTCTTCATCAAAGATGTTGTCAAAAGAAATATCTGACCAGATGCGGGGG
>CAYWRH010000123.1:0-13573 GCA_964460435.1 uncultured Desulfatiglans sp. | reverse complement strand
TTTATCAAAGGTATTAAGACATTAATATCTATCCATTTCTGCTACACACGGTATAAAAAGCAAAACCTGTGCCATTTATTATCCTGCTCATTTGCCAATTTTTAATGAAGCGTATTAACATCTTGGATTTCCAGACCATAAAATAAATAGCAGATTGACTTTTGATATTAATCCTGAAATCCTTTTTGCAATGATTTCAGGGAATCAAGGGTGTATCGCATCAAACAAAAGGGGCATTGATTGATCAGACCTTCATATTACAGGTATCAGGCAGGATAAAAATGGATAACAGATATAATGATTATAATAGCTACCTGAAAGGGCTGTTTGGCCAGAGGGTCCAGAAGATCTCCATTGATGCGGGCCTCGGGTGCCCGAACAGGGAAGGGGGCATATCCGGCAGGGGCTGCATATACTGTAATTATAAGGGTTCAGGCAGCGGGGCAAAGATTATTAATGGCAAATCAATAGAAGAGCAGGTTTTGGAGGGCATAGAATGGGCAAAAAAGAGATATGGTGCGGAAAAATTCATCGCATATTTTCAGTCATACACAAATACCAATGCCCCGGCAGCTCTTTTAGGGGAGCTTTTTGGCAGTGCATTAGCATTTAATGGTATTGTCGGACTCTCTGTCGGCACAAGGCCTGACTGTGTAGACCGTGAAAAGATAGAGGTGCTTGAATCATTCAGCAGCAAATATCTTGTGTGGGTTGAATATGGCCTCCAGTCATGCCACAACAAAACACTTGAAGCCATAAACCGTGGCCACAATGTGGAGGCATTCATTGATGCGGTAAATCTTACCTCAAATTTTGATATAAAAATCTGTGCGCATGTGATCCTGGGGCTCCCCTTCGAGACAAGGGATATGATGCTGGAAACAGCAAGGTTTCTGGCAGCTCAGCCCATTCACGGGGTAAAGATACACTCCCTCTACGTAACAAAGGAAACAGAGCTTGAAAAGATATATCTTGCAGGAGGGTTCTCATGTATGGAGAGGGATGAGTATATCGAATGTCTGATAGATTTTCTGGAGCTGCTTCCACCCCATTTCATCATCCAGAGATTAACAGGTGACCCGGACAGGGAAACTCTTCTCTCGCCTTTATGGACACTTGACAAGAGAGCGACCCTTAACCTTATAAAAAAAAGGCTGGCAGAAAGGGGCACATGGCAGGGGAAGTCATATTTCAAGGGCGGTGAAATGGGCAGTTGAGGTGGCTGTCCACAGGTTGCCCCGTGTGACAGCACAGTCGCCAGTATAATATACTTCATCGGCTGTATCTTCAAATAACAGTGCCCCGACCCTGTCAGGTTTCATTCCAAGTGCATGCACAAGGGTATCGCACTCCATCCATATTTTATTTCCGCCACTGTCTTTAACCATGACTCTATTTTCTGCCACTTCCAATAGAGTTGTCTCTGCTAGGTACCTAACACCCTGCTCACGTATAAGCATGGAGAGCGCCACCATATTGACCAAAGGGGCGGACATGATAACCCTTTCAAAGGGCATCATCTCTATTATGGTGACCTCTTTTCCCTCTCTGCTTAATGAGAGTGCTGTTTCAAGCCCGGTCAGGCCGCCGCCAGCTATTATGACCCTTTTTCCGGTAAATGCCCTGCCTGATTCCACATCCCCTGCCCATAAAGAATTTTTGCCGTTTATCCCCGGTATTTGGGGAATAAAGGGGTTTGCCCCTACTGACACAATAACAGCATCAGGGTTATGCGCCTTGACCATATCATAGGTGGCAGTTGTTCCAAGCTTGAGTGTTATGTCAGGGTTTTTAACTGTTTCTCTCACTGCCCAGTCAAGGTATGCCCTTAAATCTCTCTTTAATTTTCCTGCTGCCGCTATTTTAAGCATGCCGCCAAGTTCGATTCCTTTTTCAAAAAGGGTGACTTTATGACCCCTTCCGGCAGCAGTGCGGGCAGCCTCCATGCCGCTTGGGCCACCACCTATTACAACGATCTTTTTTGATTTTCGGGGATGAGGTATCCTTAGCACATCACACTCCCTGCCTGCCTCAGGGTTTACTGCACACCTGACCGGCAGAAAAAAGTAATGGGGCTGGTTTATGCAGGTGTTGCATCGCACACAGGGGCGTATCTCGTCATATTTCCCAAGCCTGGCCTTATTCACAAGGTGCGGGTCCGCAATGGCCGCCCTTAGCATGGTCACCACATCTGCCTTGCCCTCATCCACAATCCTCTCCGCAAGCGCCATGTCTATGCCACCCACGGTGCCTACCGGTATTTTAAGAGAATCCCTGAAATGTTTTGCATAATGGACATTAACCCCCCGTTCATAATAGGCAGGCGGAAAGATAAATGTGGCTGCCTCGTCATTTTCCATAACACCTGCTGATACATAAAGGATATCTATCTTCTCCTGTATATGCCTTGCAAAGGCGAGCTGGTCATTTAATGTAAGGCCATCCTTTTTCTTTTCCTCCGCGCTCAGGCGGTATTCAATGGCCATATCCGGCCCCACGGCCCCTCTTATACCGGTCAGGATATCATCAACGATCCTGCACCTGTTTTCAAATGAACCGCCATACTGATCTGTGCGTCTGTTACGTACTGGCGACAGGAAATCACTTATAAACATGCCATGTGCGCCATGCACAAGCACCATATCAAAGCCAGCCCTTTTACACCTGACAGCAGCATCAACATAATATCCTACTATCTTGTTAATCTGCTGGATGGTAAGGTCTTCAGGCATCTTGTTCGCAAGCTTGTCATTAATTCCTGTTGAGTCTTCTGTTCGTATCTTTGAGAGGTCTTCCTCACTCATCTCAATACCTGATCTGTCCACATCGCCAAAATCCATATAGACAAGCTCTATGGTGGATTTTGCGCCCATCTGCCTGATCATCTCTGTCATCCTGAACATGCCGTTTATGGATTTATCTGTGGTGAGGTCAATGACAAACCCTGACATTGCGGGGGGTGTCGGGTTTACCATGCTCTGGCCAACACCTACAACGCCTATGCCCCCCTTTGCCCTTGCCTTTGCCCATTCAAGCCCCTCCTGGGTCATGACACCTGTGTCACTGCAAAGGAGGTTTGCGCCAGGGGCCATAACAACACGGTTTTTTATCTCTATATTTCTGATTTTAAACGGCTGGTATAAAAGACTTTTTTTCATAATGTTCCTTTTAATAAAAATCTGACCTATAGTGCCTTGTTTTTAAACGGTTTTTAAAATAGATTCCTGAATGACAGTTATATTTTTAAATGTCACAGGTGATGTTATGTGTCAAGGGTATTAATAGCGCCCTCTCTTTTAAGGAAATATGAATGGCCAAAAGGATCTTAAAGGCTGAATATATTATCAGGGATATAGATCATGATATCCATTGTACCCTTTACAGAAAGTCGTGCAAAAACCTGCGTATTGCTGTGGACGCTGATCAGCAGGTAAAGATCACCGCACCCCTTCGCGCATCCGACTCCTACATCAGTGAGGTGATAAAGGAAAAAACCCCCTGGATCATAAAAACCATAACGAAGCTTCAAAAGCGCCAGGTGCTGCCTTTACCCTGTAAATATATTTCAGGTGAAAAGGGCTCATACCTCGGGAAAAATTATACCCTAAATATCGTAACAGGCAAAAATGGCCATGTTTCACTGTCAGATGGAGAGCTCCTTGTCCATGTAAAAACCTCAGATGCAGATAGTGTGAAGAGGGCGGTTGATAAATGGTACAGGGAGCAGGCAGAAAAAGTTTTCAGAGAGTATATTGATAAGGGCCTTGATGTCATTTCTGGTCATGACCTTCTTGACCCCATGCTTAAGATACGCAACATGAAAAACAGGTGGGGGAGCTGTACCAGATCAGGGATAATCACACTAAACCTCAGGCTTATATACCTGCCCGAGACCTGCATCGAATATATTATAATGCATGAACTGTGTCATCTGAGGTATCTCAACCATTCGAGGCTTTTCTATGCATTTCTGGATTCATGTATGCCGGACTGGAAGCAGAGGAAGAGGATTCTGGAAGGTTACAGGTTGGGCGATAAGTGCTGAATCTCATTCATGCAACAGCATATTGCCATAGTGTTGCTACCTACCTTCAATCAAGTCAGGACATATCTCTTTGGCCTTGTTAAAATCACTTGAAGCCTTTTGAGGCTCTCCCAGTAACTGGTATAATATGCCTCTTTTGTTATAGTAATGGCAGATTTCGGGGTTCAACTGAATTGCAATTCTGAAATCTGAGAGTGCTTTCTGATATTCACCTTTTTTCATATATGCAATACCTCTTTCACATAGGGCAGGACTATATGTGGAATAAATATCCAGGATATCAGAATAGGCTTTAATTGCTTTATCATAATTTTCGCTATTCATATATTGCATGCCTTTCCTGTTCAACTTGTCGAATGTCCCATTAATATTCCACTTATTATAGGAGCCGGGAGGACTGTTTTTATATGAATACTTTATGGGCATTTCAAAAATAACATCAACAGCTTTGCCATCTTTCATGCCCGGTTTAAACTTGTAATTACGAATAGCATTCACAGCTGAATTATCAAATATCCCAGGACTGGAGCTACCTATTACAACAGGATTTTTTACTGCTCCTTCTTTTGTCACAATAAACTGAAGAGTCACATTTCCAGATATATGTTCATTTCTCGCATCAAACGGATAAACAGCTATAGCATCTTCAATAATTTCAGGTAAAGTATCCAGTTCATCCATTTTTAATGATACCCCATCTGTATGCTCCATTCCTGATGGGTAGGGAATCAATATATTAGTTGAATTGCGTAGCATATTAAGAAATTGAGGTGATATAGAACTGCCAAGATTCAGGGCATTATTCACATCAATCCATGCTTTGTCATATTCTTCCTTTTCAAAAAAGAGCATGGCTCTTAGGGCATAATTGCGACCATTTTGGGGATCAATTTTAATTCCACTATTGAAATCTTCTAGAGCAAGATCAGATTTTCCTGTCCTTGCATACAGGCTTCCCCTCAATTCATAAGTATAAGAATCCGCAGGATCTATCTCAATAGATCTGTCTAAATCTGCAAGGGCTGCTTCATCATCATGCATAAAAACCTTACACCGTGCCCGCATCTGGAATGCCCTTGACAAGCCTGTGTTTATACCGGGGAACATATCAAAATTGGGTACTGCAATTTTATTTTGGCCATACCTGATAAAACTCATTGTATCATTCTGTAACAGGCCTGCCTGCTTAGCCGAAGCCATCTCTATTGCTTTATCTAAATCAGATAATGCGGATTTATATTCCTCCTGAGAGATATGACATTGGGCCCTAATGATATAGGCATGAATATATTGAGGGTCAATTTCTATTGCCTTTGAATAATCTGCTAACGCCTCGCTGTATAGACCATTCAAAAGATAGAAAAGGCCTCTGATCAGGTAAGGTAAAATAAAATTCTGATCCAGATCAATAGCCCTAGTGAAATCAGAAAGGGCTTTGGGATATTCACCAGTTCTATAGTAAACTATGCCGCGGCCAGTATAGGTTACTGGCTGGGCAGGATCAAAATTTATGGCGCTATTATAATCAGATATAGCTTTCTCGTATTCCCCTATTGCACTATACAGATACCCTCTTCCATTGTATGCAAAGGCTTCATCAGGGTTAAGTTCTATAGCTTTATTATAATCAGATAAAGCTTCATCATTATTTCCCATTAAAAAATAGGTATTCCCACGGTTTAAATATGCAAACGATGATGTAGGGTCAAGTTCAATGGCTTTATTAAAATCCACAATGGCATTATTAGTTTGGCCTAATGCACTATATGCCGCACCTCTATCAGTAAAAAAAGATGATTCTTGGGGGTTTAATTTTATGGCAGTGCTATATTCATCAATAGCTTTTTGATAATTCTGTTCAGCAAAATAAAGTCTCCCTCTTCCTGCATATGCAAATGATAATTCAGGATCAAGTTCAATTGCTTTATTATAATCATGCATGGCAAAGTAGAGTTTACCCATTGAGGAATATGCGTTTGCACGTGAAAGGAACAGATTTGGATTTCGAGTACTTATATCAATCGCCATGCTGTAATCGGAGACAGCATTTTCATAATTACCCATGTGTGCATATTCGTCACCCCTTTTTTTATAGCCTTCTAGCGAGTGAGGATTCTGTTCAATCTCTTTATTATATTTTTCAATTGCAGCTTTATGTTTATCATCTTTAGAGACCGGAATGTTTTCGTCTTTAATGGTTGCAACAGGAATAGAAATATCAGGAGAAAATTTAACAGAATCAGGAGTGGAGCATCCACAAATAATAATAAGCAGAATAAGCAATAGTATGTGTCTGATGATCATTAACAACATAAGAGCCTCCCTAATGTTTTTAGTCATTGCTCAGCATCCCCTGCCCCAACAAAACCGGCAAAGTATCTTAAACAGACATCCGGTTAAGCCTTTGCATTCTCAAACTCAAGATTTATATGCACCTCTTCATTGCCCATGACACATTAGCTAATCAAAGATAATAAGAGTAAACTATTTTTGAGCAGATTTTTACTCCGGTTTCTCATTTTTCATCCTGTGACCCTAAATTATCATGTATTATCTTTAAACGTTGCCTTATGCTCCCGGCGCTTGTAAGGGCGTCAGGTGGGGTGTTGACTGCATAATCAATTAATGTATCCACATCTGTCTCAGCCACATGGATACGTGTATCTGAAGAAGCATAATATATCAGCACCCTTCCGTCAGGGTCTTTGATCCAGCCATTAGAAAAGACCACATTACTTACATCCCCTACCCGCTCTTCATCCTGCGGGGCGATAAGGTATCCCCCTGGTGTATATGTCCGAACCCACGGCCTCTTGAGCTCTGTCATAAAAAGGTAAAGCACATAACGAAGACCGGCAGCGGTCCCGCGCACTCCGTGTGCCAGATATAGCCAGCCTTTGTCTGTTTTTATAGGAGCTGGCCCCTGCCCGTTTTTGGCCTCCTTGATAGTATGGTAGACTCTTTCATCAATAATGATTTCATCATCGATACTGGCATTTTCTATGGATGCGGAGAGACCCCAGCCGATCCCGCTCCCTGAACCTGCCTCAATAAAACCATCCTGGGGCCTTGTATAAAATGCATATTTACCGTCTATAAATTCTGGATGCAGCACCACATTTCTCTGCTGGGCTGAAACGGTCTTAAGGTCACTTAGCCTTTCCCATTTTTGCAAATCACTAGTCCTTGCGATGCCTGCGCTTGCTATGGCTGATGAAAGATCATGCGGCGGGGCATCAGGGTCTTTACGCTCTGTGCAGAAGACCCCGTATATAAATCCGTCCTCATGAAGCGTTAACCTCATGTCATATACATTTACATCAGGATCATCTGTCTCAGGCATTACAACAGGTTCTGGACGGAACCGAAAATGATTTATGCCATCAGGGCTCTCAGCCACCGCAAAAAATGATTTTCTGTCCCACCCTTCAACCCTCACCACAAGACAGTATTTACCGTTAAAAAAAATGGCGCCGGGGTTAAATGCGGAATTGATGCCCATACGCTCCAGGAGCCTGGGGTTTTTCTCTATATCAAGATCAAAACGCCACTCAAGGGGGATATGCTCTGCTGTTATTACAGGGTATTTATACCTCCGGTAAATCCCATGCATGCTGAATAGCGGTTCATTTTTTTGTTGAAGTACCTTGTTATGGTATTGCTGTATCTGCAACAGTCTTTCATTATAATTTAGTTTCATATATTATCCCCGTTGTTCATAATTCTGTTTAGCCTTCCGGCTATCTCAAGGCATGCCCTGCTGTTATGATATGGGCCTTTCCATTCAGAGATCTTGAACTCGCCTTCATCCAGCTTTCCATTTCCAAATCGTTTATAAAACCATTCACCATTTTCATTATCAATGAGCTTTTCTTTAATATATCCCCAGACACTCATCATGGCCTTATAGAATTTCCTCTCACCGGTCAGCTCATATGCATTAAAGAACCCCACCATTGCCTCTGCCTGAACCCACCAGTGTTTTTCCATATTCCTGGTATTATCAGGATGTATTTCATAAATGAGGCTTCCATCATTATCAATACAGTTGTCAAGCACTGCTGTTGCCTGAAGAACAGATATATTCTTAAATTCCTTCTCAAGTTCAGGGTCATTTATGAGAAGAGCAGCCTCAAAAAGCAGCCAGCTTCCCTCAATGTCATGCCCGGGAGAGAACAAACGGCTTTTTATCTGCCATGCCTCATCAAAAAAGAGGTGAAAATGTGAGGTGTCCGGGTCTATGATATGTTCCCTGAAGATATTAAGGAGGTTTATAAGTTGTTTTTTAAGCGCAGGCTCCCTCCATACACGGAGGAGATTTGTGTATGCCTCAAGTATGTGCAGGTGGGCATTCATGGATTTCTTTTCATTCATGTCTATAGCGCTTAACCGCATATCCTCTGCGGCTTCCCAGTCCCTTAATGCCGCCTCAAAATAGCCGCCATGCACTTTATCCATAAAATGCCTTTCAATAAGATTAAATACCCCGATGGCATTGTCCAGCGCAGCCCTTTTGCCAGTTGCCCTGTAGTAGGAGGCCAGGGCATAAACAAGAAAGGCATGACCATATACCTTTTTTTTGTCATCAAGAGGAACGCCCTGACTGTCCAGGAGCCAGTAGACACCTCCAAACTCCCTGTCATAAAAATACTCATGCAGATAATCATAGGCCCGGTCAGCCATCTTGAGATACTCACTGTTGCCAAATACGGAATAGACCTCTGAAAAGGCCCACAATATCCTTGTAAAAAGGATAAGAGATTTAGGGGCATCAGGTATGGCTTTGCCCCTGTTATCTACCCGCCCATAAAACCCGCCGTTTTCATTGTCAATGCTGAACCTGAGCCAGAAAGGGAGTATACCCTGAGCAAGTTCATTAATAATTTCGGTTTTTATATCTGAAATCTTTTCCATCATGGACCTACATCTGTATGGGCGATATGCATAAGGGTTTTCCAGGTGATCTTGAGATATTTTGCATCAAGTCCCTGCTGTTTATACATGTACCTTACCGGCTTATAATAGCCGTATGCCTTGTCCTCAACAAAATAGCTGTCATATGAGACTGGTATCTCAGAGTAGCTTATGCCATCCTTGCTTATCTCTATTCTTGGGGCGCTGACATCTTCAGGGAAAAAACAGTCGATCTGGAACTGATCAAATGGATCATTCAGGTAAAACACTATAAATGCGTCCTTTTCCCCTGAAAGTCGATATATATCCTCCCTAGCCTGCCTGGAATTTTTAACTGTAAACTCAAGTTTTCCGCCGCTTGTAAATATCTGTGCCATGCGCATCATGGGGTCAGATATTATCTTGCCAATACCATTTACAGGCCCAACAGCCTCTGACCACTTTGACTTGCCGGCAGAATTTACAGCCCTGACACGGTATTCATAGCTCTTTCCTTTCATGGTTTCTGTATCAGTATAAAGGGGGCGGTATGCCTCCTCTGCATCCGATATATCTGCTTCAAGGGTAGTCCACATACCTTTCGGGGTCTCCCTTCTCTGGATTTCATAACCGGATGCGCCTGCGCTCCCCTGCCAGCTGATTGAGGCTGGAGAGGCAATGTTCATAAGCGCCGGCGCATTTGGAGGATGTATTGGCGGCAGTTTTTCTCCCCTGATTTCAAATGCCTTTTTTCGTATCATCTTCATGACATTTTTTTCATCATACTCTTTGCCTGAATCAAAACCCGGCCAGTGAAATGCCTTGTAAAGACCAAGGCCAAGCATTTCAGAATGCCAGTAAAATCCGCCGTCACGGCTGTGAAAACGCAGGCTCCATAAAAGCCCTCCTGAAGCGCCTGAATCAATTATGGCCTGTGTGGCAGCCTCAAGGCCTGCTGTGCTGATAAAACCGAACTCCCCTACGAAATAGGGTTTTTTGCCTCTGGTCATATCCATGTTTGCCTGAATATTCCTTGCCATTAGCCCCGGATCCTGCTCGTAATGGTGCGTGGTAACAAGGCTGATATTTGGGTCAGAAAGGGATGATTCCCTCAGCATGTTTGAATGAAAACCATCTATTATGAGGTGATTATTATCAAGGCTTTTTATATATGAGGCTATATCTGCTACCCACTCTGGTGTGCTTTCAAGTTCATTGCCTGTCTCCCATCCAAGGATGGCCATGTCATCACGATATTTTATGCCTGTTACTGTGTTTGTGCGATTAACTATAAAGTTTATGGTCTTTTTAAAATCCTCTCTGAGCTCAGGATCAGTAAAGAACGCCTCCTTCCCCTTCCCCCTGAAACCAGCATACTCCTCTCTTCCACCCATCCAGGGCCAGTTGTCCATGAGGGGAATAATCACTCTGATCCCATGTTTTGCGGCAATGGCCATCATGTTATCAAGGGACTTAAATGCCTCTTCATTAAACTCACCGGGCCCAAGCACATGTTTTGGTGTGCCGGGGGCATCATCAGGCCGTCTTACTGTAATAGCGTATATCCTCACCGCCTGTCCGCCCATCTGAGCAACTGTCTCAAGTGCATCGTTAAGTTCAAAGGTATCAGGCAACCTCCACGGGTTCATCTCATTAAAGGGCATCTGGTCCTCTATCATGTGGAGATTAGGGATATTAAAGGAGATAAACCTGTATTCCCTGTCACCATCCATGAGTTTATCTCCATCTGCCCGGATAAAATTTTTGAATCTGGCCTCCGCATTGTTAACCGCAGATAAAAGAGAAAGCAAGATCATGACAGCAAACACATATCTTTTTTTATTCATTGCCAGCCTCTCATATCATTAATAGATACAGATCAGGATTACCATGATTTTAACACTAACCATATATGACAGAGTTATTCCAATACCTCATCCCCTGCCCCCACAAAACCGGCAAAGTATCTTAAGCAGACATCCCGCCACTCCTTCGCATTGTCAAGCTGCATTGCAAGCCTTTCGGCTACATGATCAAAACGCTCCCTATCAATCTTCCCTTTGAGGGATGACCAATCCTTCTGCATGGTAATCACCTCATCAACGCCCCTGTTATATCTAAATTGCAGCTCTTCCCAAAGCGTCATGCCCGAGGGCATGGGGTATGTCCAGGGAAGGTGGTGAAACCATAACAGATATTTATCAGGGCATGTATGTGGAGAATCCCACATGGTTTTAAGGGGCTCTGCATACTGTCCTGTCCCTTTTGTGCCTGTAGAACTCCTGTCAAAACCTATCCCGAACTGGTCTGCCTTATGGTAATAGGTGGAACTCCAGTCCTCCCTTATGGTGTTAACATGATCTGGCCCCGGACCGTAATGATGGCCTTCAGCCATAAGGTGATGGAGCCCAAGGGGTGTCATGTAGTCAACGCATGCCTCCCAGGAGCCTATCATTATTTTTGCTATTGTATTGACAACCCCCGGATCATTTGACCATGTCATCCTGATCCATTCATCAGCTATTGACTCTGATGTAAGGGATGGATTCCATGCAAGCCTGCCATATGCATACCAGTTAGACTGCGAAAACAGATGGCCTGACCAGTTAGGGTCAGAGCCTATGCCTGATACCCCGGCTATGCCTGAAATGGTGTGCCCTTCGGCTGAGCCATCTATTATCTCCGCAACGGTTGTGCCTTCCCCCCTTGCATATGTATCAGAATCAAGCACCTCCTTCCACTGGGGCGCAAGATAAACAAGGTGTTTTGCCTGGCCAGTATATTCCTGTGTTATCTGGAGTTCCATCATGAGGGGGGTTTTGGGCATGGCCCCAAAGAGCGGATTAAAAGGCTCCCTGGGCTGGAAGTCCACCGGCCCGTTCTTGGTCTGGACAAGCACATTCTCCATGAATTTACCATCCAGCGGCACAAACTCAAGATAGGCGCACTTGGTACGGTCAGAATCTATAGAAAGGTCATAGACAAATGAGCGCCACATGACTATGCCGCCATAAGGGGCCAGCGCCTTGGCAAGCATGTTTGCCCCATCCGCATGGGAGCGTCCGTATTTCTGAGGGCCTGGCTGCCCTTCTGAATATGCCTTAACCAGAAAGCCGCCGAAATCAGGGATACTTTTATAGATCTCTTTTGCCTTTTCATTCCACCATGCCTGCACACCCTGGTCAAGAGGGTCGGAGGTCGTAAGCCCCCCTATCTCAACAGGTGCCGTAAACTTTACACTGAAATATACATGGATGCCGTATGGCCGCAGCACATCAGCAATTTTAGCTGCCTTTTTAATGTATTTATCAGTCAGTATCTCTGCCTGGCTGTTTACATTATTCAGGGCTGCGCCATTGATGCCAATCGATGCATTGGCACGCGCATAATCCTTGTACCTCTTGTCCACCTTTTCAGGCAGCTCCTCCCATTTCCAGATGGAATTGCCAGCATAACCCCGCTCAACACTCCCGTTAAGGTTATCCCAGTGGTTAAGGAGCCTCTTCTGAATTCGGGGGGCCTCGGTTATGGATAATTTGTCGATTGGCCTACTCGTCTGTATGAGCCTTAAAAAATGGAATGTGCCGTATAATACACCCTCTGGCCTGTTTGCGGCTATTATGGTTACAGGGCGATTATTATTAACAATTGATCTTATAATATAGCCCTCATTACCCATGAGACTTATATCTGTCCGGCTGACCAATTGCCTGATAATGGGGGAGCCTTCAGGGGTGCCTATAATAATTGCCCCATCCTTTGAAACATGCTCTTTTACCCTGATTTTTACTCCGAGCATGCCATTTAAACCATTTTGCAACTCTTCAATTGCCGCTGTTATTGCCGGTTCTCTATCTTCGGCAACCAGTTCAGTCGTGTGCCTTTTATATTGTGCGGCAACTACATTTTCAGGGACCCTTTCATATCTCAGCCACAATCGGTAGCCATTCTCTGCCTTTGAATAGGTAGTAAAAACTGATACAAGTAACAAAACAATTAAAGAGACCTTTTTCAGATATGCCTTCATATGGTTTATTCCTTCTAGTCTGCCAAGTTAATCATGTTATTACGGAGGGACAGGATCATAAAAAAGACCCTGATACAATAATACCATTCTGCCAAGAGGATACTGGCTGCACATAATATTGTTGCCCCCGCCTGTTGTCAAGATTCTGTATGGGATTCTCTTCTATTTTATTGTCTAAACAGGATTGATAGCATAAAAAATCCTGAAGATATCAATATGAATCAAGCCGGCTCTTTTGTAACACTTTAGTTTTTTAAAAAATTAGGCAGGCAAATCCAGAATAATTTTAGATTCTCCTACTTTGCCAATAGATACTTTAGCAAGTGAGAGGACGGTTTCTACTGGATTTTTACCTTGTAATTCTGATGAACGAAACAGGGTCATTAAAACGGCGTGCGTTTTGGCTCCCTCTTTAGAGCGGTTCTGTTGCGAGACCTTTCTGGTCAGCACGGGTTTTCGCATCTGTTGTTCTGCATGGTTGTTGTAAGGGCTGACCTTTTCATATTCCAGGAACGTGAACAGCTCATCTTTGTGACGGTTCAACCTCTTAATGAGCCTTTTAGCATCTTTGTCCATATG
Source organism: uncultured Desulfatiglans sp. (assembly GCA_964460435.1). Classification (GTDB taxonomy): domain Bacteria; phylum Desulfobacterota; class DSM-4660; order Desulfatiglandales; family HGW-15; genus JAAZBV01. The sequence continues at coordinate 29 of CAYWRH010000123.1, read as the reverse complement.
ATCTTCCTGCAAAAATTTATCAAGGCGAT
>CAYWRH010000122.1:0-13581 GCA_964460435.1 uncultured Desulfatiglans sp. | reverse complement strand
AATATTTTATCGGAAACAATATTCCTTATCATTATATGGGGTGAGTAGTTACCTTGTGTCTTTGATTATCTGTGTTCTGTATTTAATTGATAAAAACAATCGATTAGCAGTACTTGCGTCTAACAGCCAACTGGCTGAAACTTCAGCCGGAACTATAGAATACAAAATAAGAGGAAATAAAGGGCCTGTAATCCTTTTACTGCATGGAACACCTGGAGGCTGTGACTTTGATTTCCCAATGGAAGGTTATCGTGTCCTTACGCCTTCCAGACCTGGCTATTTACGCACACCTCTACAAGTAGGTGAAACACCCGCTGAACAGGCAAAGGCCTTTTCTGCCTTACTGAATACCTTGGGGATAGAAAGGGTAATTGTATTTGGTGGGTCCGGAGGTGGGCCTGCAGCGATCAGTTTTGCTGCCCTTTTTCCCCAAAAAACCATTGCACTGGTTTTAAATGTGGCGGTCTCACAAAAAATTACTCTACCTGAAGGTGGCACCCCATCTTTTATAAAATCTCCTGATTTCTTAATATGGATACTTTGCACCCTGGCACAAAATGATAAAGTCTTTAAATTTATGATTAGCAAATCAGCACTGGAATCAGAACAACCAACTTTACAATTAATATTTAAAGACCCAATTAAGACTGAAATGCTAAAGAAAGATTTATTACTCATTTGGCTCCTTTCCTTACGGACAGCAGGGTATAAAAACGATATTAAGCAGTTTCGAACATTTGATCCTCCTGTCTCTGAGGTCAAGGTTCCAACCCTTATCATTGAAGGTTCTGAAGATGGTTACCTAGTTGAGCAAAGTAAAAGAGCGGCTGCGCTGATTCCGGGTTCACAACTTGAAATAATACAAGGCGGAGGTCATTTAGTGAGTTTTTCACATTATGAGGAATTTATGAAAATAATGAATCAATTTATTCAGAAGGTTACTGCTGAGAGCCAACATATTGAACAAGTAGAGTGAACACTGATCCTGGCAGAACCAAAACAATAATTACAAACAACGTAAATCTACAATATGATAGGATGGTTACAGATTGACATGCAACGCCCAACTCCATATACTTCATTCTTCGAAAAATGAATTCTAATCAAAATCAAAGATCATGTTACTTAGTCAATTAATAGGGCAAAGGACCAAAGAGGTGCCGAGAGAGGCATCGCTTGTTAGTCATGCATACCTCCTTCGGGGTGGGTATATCAGACAGGTTGCAAATGGCATATACTCTCTATTACCGCTGGGGCTCCGGGTAATCCGGAAAATCGAAAATATAATCCGAGAAGAGATGAACGCCCTTAATGGCCAGGAAGTATTAATGCCTGCCCTCCTCCCAAGAGAACTCTGGGATGAATCGGGAAGATACGACTCTGTTGGCCCTGAACTCATGCGTTTTAAAGACAGGGCAGATCATGACATGGTTCTGGCAATGACCCATGAAGAGGCGGCTGTGCATCTGGCGCGAAATGAGGCGAGAAGTTATCGTTCATATCCCTTCATGCTCTATCAGATTCAAACTAAGTTCAGGGATGAACCGCGTTCACGAGGCGGCCTGATTCGCCTCCGTGAATTTACCATGAAAGATGCCTATTCGTTTCATAGGGATCAGGCAAGTCTTGATGAGTTTTATGACAGATGTGCAAATACCTACAGCCGCATTTTTACAAGATGCGGCATACCTGAGGTTAAGAAGGTACAATCAGATACCGGAATGATGGGAGGAGGAGTTGCTCATGAATTTATGCTTCTGACCGATTCCGGTGAGGATACGATTGTTGCGTGCAAAGAGTGCGATTATATAGCAAACCTTGCTGTAGCACACTGCAAATGGACACCTAAAAAGCAGCAACCTCTTGCACTCAAAAAGGTTCACACACCGGGAAAACATGCAATCAGGGATGTTGCATCCTTTCTTAATGTACCGGAATCGCAGACAGCAAAGGTTGTCTTTTATGAATCAGACAATGCTGGCAGACCGGTAATGGTGCTTATCCGGGGAGATATTGAAGTTAATGAGAATAAACTAGTGAAACTCATTGGCGTTGTGCCTGAACCAGCATCTGAAAAAACCATATTAAAAACCGGGGCTGTCGCAGGTTTTGCATCACCTATCGGCATACATGATTGCCGGGTGATTGTTGATGAATCCATCGCAAACGCAACCAATTTTGTCACAGGCGCCAATGAAATTGATTATCATTATATAAATTTTGACCTGAATAGAGATGCCATCGAGTATGAAATCAATGATATCGCAACAGTTAAAGATGGCGACATATGCCCATCATGCGGAGGCACACTCTCATTAAAAAGAGGCATTGAAGTTGGGAATATCTATCAGGCAGGAACAAGGTTTACAGACAGGATGCGAATGCGCTACCTTGATGAAAACGGTAGTGAATGCACCCCGCTAATGGGATGTTATGGTATCGGGATTGGCCGTTTGATGGCATCTGTTATTGAGGCACAACACGATAAATTTGGCCCGCTCTGGCCCAGGTCCATTGCGCCATTTTCTGTACACATTATCACTATCGATCTCAAACAGGCAGAGAAGGAGACTTTTTCAACACCCATCTACCATGAGTTATGTGCTGAGGGGATAGAAACAGTATACGATGACCGTGAAGAACGCGCCGGGGTAAAGTTTGCCGAAGCAGACCTTATTGGAGCGCCTCTGAGACTAATCTTCAGCGGTAAAAACCTTGATTCCAAAACTGTCGAATGGCGGTCACGGGATGGATCTGAAAAAGGGTCGATACAGGTTGATCATGTTATGAGTTTTGTTAGAAATTATTAACTGTGCAGATTAAAGATACCGGTAACACTCGAATATTTCGTAAAATATTCGAGTGTTTTTTTAACACACAGGAGACAGTTAGCAAGTATTACAATAATATTATGTCTTGAACCTGCCAACTATCCTTAATAACCTTTCTACCAGGCTGTCAAGTTCCACTGCCCTCCTATTAACATTAACACCCACGCTGTTCAGATCCTCAACAAGGCTGTTGACATCGCCAATATCTTTAGCGATCTCATTTGAGACGGTTGAACTCTGGGCCACATTCTCATTAACGCTGTTTATACCTGATGATGCCTGAGACACATTACCGGCAATCTCCCTTGTGGCGGTTGACTGCTCCTCAACAGCGGTTGCAATCATGGTAACTATCTCATTAACATCGTTTATTATCTTTGTAATCTCACTGATCTCAACAACAGTGCCCGATGTATCATCCTGTATATTTTTTACCAGTATCTTTATCTCTTCTGTAGCCTCGGCAGTCTGCTTGGCCAGCTCCTTTATCTCGTTTGCGACAACGGCAAAACCCTTTCCTGCCTCGCCTGCCCGGGCAGCCTCAATAGTGGCGTTAAGGGCAAGAAGGTTGGTCTGGTCTGATATCTCTGTTATGGCCTCTGTAACCTTGCCTATTTTTTTTGCTGATTTGCCCAGCTCATCCACCTTGGCAGTGGCGCTCCCTGCCTGGGTTACCGCCTTGCCTGTGATCCCCCTGGCATTTTCAGCATTCTTTGCGATCTCGTTTACTGTTGAGCTCATCTCCTCTGCTGATGATGCCACCATATCAAGGTTTGTTGATGCCTGTTCCATGGAGGCTGCTATGGAGACCAGGCTTGAACTCATCTGCTCTGAGGCAGAGGCAACGGTCCTTGACTTTGTAGAGATATTGCCTGTACCCTCTGACATCCTGGATGACAAATCGGACAGATCTTTTGATGATACGCCAAGGGTGTTTGTGCTCTGGGCCAGATCACTGATAATGCCCTGCAGTTTTCCTATAAATGTATCAAACCATTTGGCAAGCTCGCCCACCTCATCCTTACTGGATATGTTCAGCCTCCTTGTAAGGTCTCCCTCACCCTCTGCTATGTCGCGCAAACCTGCTATTGCCGCCTTAACTGGCCTTGTAATGCCCCTGCCTATTATAAAGGCCATCAAGATACCTATCAATACACCTGTAACGATTATAATAAAGAACGAAACAATGGTGTTTTTGTATGTGGCAGCCGCCTCCAGATTGGCCTCCTCAGCAATCTTCAGATTGATGTCTGTAAGTTTATCAATAAAATCTCTCATATTCTCAAACTTTTCCATTGCAGGCCCCAGGGTATAACTAATGGCCTCAGCTTTTCCCTCGCTTGTATCAGACCTGCGGCTCTCCACAACCTTCTTCGTAAGAACAAGCCATTCATTTCTAGCGGCATCATATTTGGGTATAAGCTCTTTTTCCTCATCTGTAGAGGCAAGCCCTTTGTAAATATTCCAGCGTTCGTCAGACTGCTGCATATTTTCTTCATAATCAGCAACCAGATTTTTAAATGTCTCTGAGGCCGCATCTGCAAATATCATCGTCCTTTCAGCCACAAGGAGCTGCTGCAGGTCCCTGTCCGCTTCAATCAGCTTATCCAGGGCAGGCAGCCTTACAGAGAATATCTCATCAAGATTTTTATATATGCTTTTTACATTGTGGTAACCTCTTGCCCCGATAAAGACCATAAACAAAATCATTACAGCAAAGCCGATACCCAGCTTTACGCCAATCTTCTGATCACTTAACCATTTCATATCTTGTTGCTCCTCTTTATTAAATGAGGTTATATCTCAAAATCACAGGTAAGCTCTATCCTGAGGTCATTATATTCCTCCCCTCCGAATGGCGCTTTTAAGGTCTTCTGCGGCAAAAAGCTGTGAGGAGAGAAAAAATATAACCGCAACCGGGATAGATTTATTATTCATATATACCTCCCTTCCACAGTTCATTAATAAATTAAAAAATCATGAAAAAAAGGCCTTACTGCACTGCTATTTGAAAAAGGATCCCCGGCTCTTGGTGAAGTGTACTTCAACTTGCACTGTCCTGAGATACAGTTGTTAGCAGGGCTTAACCTTTAATTTGCATATAGCATGCCAGCAGATATGAAATTTATTAGCATTTAATATCAATTAGTTATAACCTCTTTAGCCCCAAAACAGACAGAGGGAAACTTTCTGTTTTTGACTGCCTGCCGGATTCATGACAGGTATCTTGCTTTACTGGCAAACTAATTGAATGATTAAAATGGCATATAAAAAATCGAATGAATTTATACTAAAGAATAATCATGGAATATCAGGTCTGAATTTGCTTCAGGCCAGGCAAATCCAGACCTGGATTACGAACGAGGCATTGATGCCCGGCTATTTTTTCTTTACCCTTCGAATAGATAGATCAATCACACGGGTCGCCAGTATGAAAAAGGCAAGTATAAAGAAATAGGGGATAACCTTTACAAGGGATATGGTCTTCCCCATTCCAGGCTTGCCACGCATCCCTTTCCCCATCATGGGCGGCCCCTGAAAACCTGGCCCCTTGGGAGGGCCAAAATCGCCTCGCCCCTGCCCGAATTCACCCCTGGGTCTGCCCTCAAAGCCAGCAGGCGGTTTGAATTCACCCTGCCCCTGACCGGCCTGAAAGGGCGGGAACTTTGGCCGCTGCATCATCTGGGTCTGGTCTCCAAAGAGAATCCTGAACATAATGGCTGTCTTATTGCCGAAATCCAGCTGTTTGTATGAAATAACAGCACCAACAACAATGACAATAACAATCAGGTAATAGAGTATCCTTTTTAACATGATGTGCCCTCCTGATCAGGGCTGGATTTTTTGAAACGGGCTGCCACCCAGTTCCAGTGCAGCCCCACATGAATGCCTACAAGCATGAGCACAATCATGGAGACGCTCGTATGCATAAAGCGCCAGATGATAAAGTTTTGTTTTGTAAAACCAAGCCATGAAAAATCCATGGTCTTTGCTATACCCATGCCGCTTATTATGATGAGGGTAAAACCAGCCAGAATCAGCAGGTCAATGATATAATTGATACGGCCCCTGGCTGTACAATTACCAAACAGCCTGAGTGTGGTCTCCTTGATAAACTGCCAGTTTAGTATCTTGTGCAGGATATAAAAGAGGCATATCACAAGCCCTGCAATCTCATGAAAGGCAATTCCAAGGAACGACCATTCATCCATCAGGAAAAGAAAGGTGATAAACAGAAAGATATTCAAGATGAATTTAATTGTTACTTTTTTCATGATCACATTTCCTCCGGTTTTAAGGGTGTTTGATGCTGATTATTTGCCTGATATCCTATAATTAAAATTTATACCAGTTTCATTTTATTTATTCAATTGGTTTAGTCGTTTATTTTTGGCGAATGTTTCAGATTATATGATCTATTTTTATCGGAATATAGGCTTCAATGCCCTGGATTGACCATTTATCCTATAACTCCAATAAGGCCATTAACCGGACACCTGTAGTCAGGGTTATATACAATATGGTAATTGCATTAATGAAAACTATGGTTTAAAGTTAGCATATTTTTTGAGGGCATTAATTATTATTACAAGGAGAAACAAGATGAAAAAGGTTATGACACTTTCTTTTATTATGTTTGCTTTAATGTTATGTTTTTCATTCACAGCAGCCGGTGAACCGGATGTCAAAGGAAGCAAGGATCATCCCCTTATTTCAAGGATGCCTGACTTTTATATCTCAGAGTATAAATATACTGATTATGCCAGCCACAAATTTATAGACCAGGATAAAAAGCCAGTTTTTGTTGAAGGTAGCAAGTATTACATCGAATACAAGCTGAACAAGGGGGCAACAGAGCCTGGCGAGTTGAAAATCCGAAGAAATATCCAGGATGCCCTGAAAAAGATCGGCGGGAAGGTCATTTTTGATGACAACTTTAACAGGTGTTCCACCATCGTACTTGAAAAGGACGGCAATGAGACATGGATTGATGTAAGAAGCACTAATAACATGTACAGGCTGAACACCATTACAAAGAAGGTCATGGAACAGAATGTGGTGGCAACTGCCGAGGTTATGGGTAATGACATCAACAGCACCGGGCACGTTTCAATCTACGGCATCTATTTCGACACCGGAAAGGCTGATATTAAGCCAGAGTCTGATGCGGCCATTGCTGAAATAGCAAAGCTGCTTCAGAATAATCCGGCACTAAAAATATATGTGGTAGGCCATACAGACAGTGTCGGCTCATTTGATTCCAATATGAAACTTTCAAAGGAGAGGGCAGAGGCTGTTGCAAAAGCCCTCATAACCAAATACAGTATAGCGCCTGACCGTTTGAAGTCTCATGGCGTGAGTTCCCTTGCACCTGTGGCATCTAACGACACAGAGGAGGGAAGACAGAAGAACCGCAGGGTGGAGCTGGTAAAGCAGTAATATCAAGTTCCCCTCCTCTGGAAGGGTAACAGAGGAAGGGATTGCGGTTTTAATTCCCCTCCTCTGGAGGGGTGTCAGGCGAAGACTGACAGGGTGGTCTAGTCTAATGTGGCAGTATTATGAGAACAACACAAAAATATAAATCCCTGCCATATAATCCCGCGCTTCGCACACGCGCAAAAGAATTGCGCAAAGCTGGAATATTACATGAAGCGCTTTTTTGGAACCAGATAAAATCCGGTAAACTCAACAAGCTGGATTTTGACAGGGAGAAGATTGTTGGCAATTATATTGCAGATTTTTATTGTGCCGAAAAAGATGTTGTTATTGAGATTGATGGATCATCGCACGACGGTAGGGAAGAGTACGATAAACAGCGTGATGAATTTTTGATATCCCTGGGCCTGACCGTGATTCATATCAAAGCTGAGGATGTGTTGAGGAATATAGAGGGGGTGATTGCGTTTTTGAAGAACCACCCCGCCCTGACGGAGCACCCCTCCACAGGAGGGGAATAGGTCAGGCTCTCATTTGCAGGAAGGGAATTGAGGTAACACTGAATGCTGACTGTTCTCTTCTACTCAACCAACAACTGAGCGACAAGCTCGGTAATATCAATAACCTTGATATTCCTGCGCTCTTCCTTTGGTATGGCCCTCGCCCCCTTTGTGAGGTTATCCTTGCAAGCTGCGCAGCCTGTAACAATAAGTTCAGCCTTCACATCAAGGGCATCTTTTACCCTTACTGTTGCCACATCCTTTGCAAGGTTATGGTCATTTGCCATAATAAGCCCGCCACCCCCGCAGCATCTGGCAAGCAGCCTGTTTCTCTCCATCTCTACAAAATCAACACCGGGAATGCTGTTTATGATATTCCTCGGTTCATCAAATATCTTGAATGATCTTCCAAGGTCACATGGGTCATGGTAGGTAATCCTCTTTGTAAAACCATCTTTAAGTTTTATCCTGCCCTCTCTGATGAGTTTTTCAAGGTAGTGGACAGAGTGGTACACCTCCAGATCAAAGTCACCATTCTTCGCATATAGTTTTTTAAATGCCTTGTAACAGCCTGCACATGGGGTAACAAGCTCCTTTGCCCCTGTCTTTTTTATCCTTTGGATCATCTTCTGCATGTGGGCGCTAAAGTCATCAACCGCCCCCATCAGATAAAGTGGTAAACCGCAGCACCCCTCGTTTTCACCAAGGAGCGTGTAATCAACCTTTGCCTTATCAAGTGGTTTTAACAGGCTTGGCACCATCTCTGTGTCAGAATAGCTGGGCACGCACCCCATAAAAAGGATGGTCTCAGCGGTCTCCTTTAACTCACCCTCTTCAGCCATTTCAAGAAGTGCAGGGGGATAGACCTCTATCCTATCCTCCCTCGGGCTGCCGTATACATTCTCGTTTGAAAAGATGTTCTTCCTTAATGCAACTACAGCCTCTGACCCAAACCCTTCCCTGAAGAGTTTTTCCCTTGCACCCTGAACAATATCATCCACCTTTATAAGGGCGGGGCAGTAATAGGTGCAGGTCTGGCATGTGGCACAGGTGTAAAATGCCTCTGCCATCTCCTTTGAGGGCTTTTCCTCGCCTGTCATAAGGTAATAGGCAAGGGTGTTACGGCCCCTCGCATTTCTGGATTCCCTGTGTGTAATCCCAAATGTGGGGCAACCTCTCCGGCAGTAACCGCACTGGATACAGGCAAGCAGCTCATTATCTGTATCAGGGCCGTAGGTGTCCACTTTATCAGGGTTATCAAAGAGCTGTTTATATGCAAAGTGGTCAAGTATACCGGGTGTTGTGCCGTCATCATCAAGGTACATCTTGCCGGGGTTAAGTATATTAAGCGGGTCAAGGGCCTTTTTTATGCTCCTCATCACATTAAGCCCCTCGCCCAGTTGCCTTTCTATATGTGGGGCCCTCGCAAGGCCTGTGCCGTGCTCCGCAGTAACTGTGCCCCTTGCCTCCATGACAGCATTGAAAAGCTCTTCTGATGCCGCCTTTACCCTGTTCCAGTCCTCCCTGCTCCTGACATCTGCCACAAATGTGGTGTGGATATTGCCGTCACCCACATGACCGAACGAGGTTATAAGTATCCCGTGTTTTTTTGATATCTCCTGTGCCTTCTTAATTGTTTCAGGGATACGGGTAGAGGGGACACCAAGGTCTTCAGTAATGGAGATCATGCGGTTGCCAGGTTTTATGCGTGACAAGGTAGGCACTAGCCCTCCCCTTGCCTTCATCATATCTTCCCTTTTAATGGGGTCAGCACTCCATGAGTATTCCATACCTCCATGAGTGGCGCAGATCTCTTCCATTCGGGCCATATCCCTTTTTACCACTGGCTCTGCACCATCTGCCTCCATGAGGAGCATTGCCTCTATTTTACCTGTATCCCTGCCAAGCGCTTTTTCTACTGCCTTGAGGGCAAAGTGATCCATTATTTCACAGGCAGCGAGTTTGATACCAGATGTGGATATCTCAGTAACTGCCTCAACCGCAGCATTGATACTGCCGAATATCGCCATTGCAAGGGCGCTGTATTCTGGCTTTGGCATGAGCTTTACTATAACCTCGGTTATGATCCCTAGTGTGCCTTCAGCAGCGGAAAATAGGTGGGTAAGGTCATAGCCAAGTGATGTCTTGGGAGCGATCGTGCCTGTCTCTATAATCCTTCCATCAGCGAGCACTACCTTTAAACCCTTTATATAGTCGCGTGTGGTGCCATATTTAACAGCCCTGTGGCCGCTGGCGTTTGTGGATACCATGCCCCCTATGGTGGCAATAACCTCGCTACCCGGATTAGGAGGAAACATGAGGTTATCCTTTGAAAGCACTTTATTGAGGTTATCGCATATTACACCAGTTTCTACACGGGCATAAAAATCCTTCTTGTTAATCTCAATGATATTATTCATGAGATGAAGATCAAGTATAATGCCTCCCTTAATGGCGAGCACCGCCCCTGTAACACTTGTGCCTGTGCCCCTAGGCACAACAGGTATCTTATGCGCGGCAGCAAGTTTCATGATTAAAGAGACCTGCTCTGTTGTTGATGGAAATACAATGGCATCAGGGATGCCCTGATGCACAGACATATCACGGGAATAACAAAGGCACTCGACACGGTCAGTGAAGATATTTTTATCACCAACGATATTTTTTATTAAATCTAAATAATTAATATAGCCATCCATATCCCTGACCCCTTTTCATTTCATATCGTCATTCCCGCGAAGGCGGGAATCCATTTTAAATAATTTTGCTATATAAATCATTCCATTCTGGATTAAATTCTTCGATTAACTTGATCTTCCAGACACGGTTCCATTTCTTCATTTGCTTTTCCCTGAGAATTGCAGCATCCATAGTCTGGTGAAGCTCATAATAAACAAGATGATGGACATTATATTTTTTTGAAGCCATCCACAAAACCCATTTTATGTTCCCATACACGTTTGATCAAATCACTTGTAACACCTACATAGAGAATGCCTCTATTTTTACTGGCTAAAATATATACAGCTGCCTGTTTCATGTTCAATGGATACCCGCCCCCCGACTTCTTGAGGGCAAGCTTCGAGGGCATGACGGTAAATTACAGTATTAAAGGTTTCTAACCATTGTCAAAATTATTTCGGGCTTTTATAGCATAGATCATTACTATCCAAAACAATAAAGCAGAAAATAATATTGTTAAACAATTTTAAAACTGTGAACCTGTATTCGTCATTCCCGCGAAGGCGGGAATCCATTTGGTTTACATGATTTTCTGGATTCCCGCCTACGCGTGAATGACGCAAAATTTAATGTCAGAATATTTAAGTCATTTGCTATAATTTCTCATGATATTATTAGCTGTGCAAGTAAAGACTCAACCCGCTGTTCTATTTTTTTCTGCTCAATCTTAAATACAATTGCCACAAGGCTTACATGAAAATTTCTTATAGGCAGCTCTTTCAAATCAACCTCACCAGCGGTTGCAGATATCCTGCATACAGGGCCGTTAACGCTTATAATCGCCTTTATGTGGCCTGTTATGCCACCCTGATCTTCTACCCATTTATCAAGCAGACTTGCTTCAGCCAAAAGTTTCTTTTTTATCTGCTCAATGTCTCCTGTAACATGCCTGTTTGCAGAGCAGACAAGGGCATTGTTATGGAATGCTGTTGTGATCCCATCCGGAGGATAATTGCCCTGTTCACCGCCTTTGTGCGAATCTTCAGGCTGAGAGGCTCCGCCAATTATATTTTTAATTAACTCCATATAACCCTTTCACCTCATCGGCAAGCCTTTTCCAGAGTTGATCCGGCAACTCATCCTTTGCGTTTGTTGATATTATTTCAACCCCGCTATTGTAACCCTGTATGCTTTGCTTCACCTCTTCAAGCTCATCCTCAGTCACAAGGTCAGCCTTGTTCAGTAGAACCTTGGAACTCTCTTCAAGCTGGCCAGCAACAAAGGCCTCCATCGCCCTTACTAACCTTTTCCATCTCTTTGCATCAGCCACAGTCAATATATAGGAAGGAAGTTCAAGCCTTTTTGAAATGATGTTTTTTATGCTGCCGGGGTGTGCAATGCCTGTTGCCTCTATAATCAGCCATTCAGGGCCAAGGTTTTCCTCTATATTTCTGATACTGTAAATAAGGTCGCCTGCGAGTGAGCAGCATGCACAGCCGGAAAAGAGATTATTTACAGAAAAACCCTCATTTGCGATCACCTTGTCATCAACACCCACCTCGCCAACTTCATTTTCTATTATGGCAACCTTTATTTGATTTTTGGCAGCCTGTTCCCGATTTACAAGGTACCTGGCGAACTGTAACAAAACAGTTGTCTTGCCTGACCCTAAGAACCCTCCCAGAATTATAATCCTCAAATATTTAGCCCCCTATTATTCCACAGGTAGAAGAAATCCCTGAAACATACGATATTCATATATCAATTCAGATTACCCTATGGTTTATATCCCTGCAAGATACAATAAATCATAATACAGGGGAAAGGAATTTTTGGACTCTATAGAGAAAAGTATTATGGATTTACAAAACATTATACCTAAAGTGGTGGCATGTTAATAGAAAAAGATTATGTTTGGATCTGACGTCAGAAATCTGAGGTCAGAAGAAAAGAGGAAAGTGGAAACCTGAAAATTCTAGGCTGAAAGCAGGGTATTTGATGATTTGGGCAGAATGAAAAATATCTTAGATCTTTACCTGATAGACTAAAGCCTATAGCCTCTCATCTGCAGGCCCTTCTCTCAACCTCTCGCTGTTCGCGGGAAAGGTCGGTGGCCTGGGTATTAAATCTTCTATCCTTTACATTTCGGCGATCAACTCCACTACGCCTTTCAGGTATGTGGCCTGAGTATGAATAGCATCTTCTCTCTATTCCAATGCGTCTTCCGCCATTATCAAGATTCAAATATGTATTACCCGCAAAGTTCAATTCGTATGCCTGCTATTGGAAAAAGATCTTTATCCAACATGTGCCTTTAATATGAAGGCCCTGAATACTGCCCGCTCATACACCTTACATATAAATGCAGCCCTGTTTTTACCCAGACCAATATTCCTGAGGCGGCAGTAAATATGAAGTGGATTCAGGAAGTGTTGGATGGTTTGAGTCATTTCTTTAGCCTTATTGCATGTAGCGTTTTTGGTGTTTAGGAACTATGTGGAAGAGGCATTGCCTCTTCCACGGTTATTTTACATATTAACCTTTCTTAAAAAATTTCTTACGGCCAAAACCTGCCAGACCTACTAGGCCAGAACCAAGAAGAAGCATTGTGGCTGGTTCGGGAACTGGGGCTGAGGAATCACCATTATCGCCATAAGCAGTTAAGGTAGACCAATCAACAAAAAAATCACCTTTCTCTCTTTTAATCCAAACATTCAATGTTCCATCAGAATTTATATCCGCTAGTCCAAATAGAGTCCACCCTATATCTGCAAAATCCCATGAAAAATTATAGGTCGTAGAAGTGTCATTATCAAACAATCCTAATTGAAAAATAACCGCTTTTTCTTTCTCTCGATCTTGATCATCATAAAGGCGAACACGAAGATTATAGCTAGTGACTATATCATTTCCGCCCTCAAGAAAACCCACAAACCCATTATCTCCAATATCATGATAATATGAGTATGTATCATTAAATGAATTGAGCAAAAAATCATCAAAATCAATTTCATCTACCCATGTTGTCGGAATAGCACTTGCTATTCCAGCAACACCAAAAACCAATAAAAACACACAAAGTAATAAAAATTTTTTCATAACATCCTCCTAAAATTAAAACAATTAAACAT
>CAYWRH010000121.1:0-13624 GCA_964460435.1 uncultured Desulfatiglans sp. | reverse complement strand
AACAAAAGAATTATAATATTTAAAGCTGAAATTAAAAAATAGTGGGCCTTCAGCCCCGCTCCCGGCAGGATCAGCATGCCCTTTGTTTTGAATGCCTTTTGCTGATCCGCCATCGCGCAAGGCTATGGCGGGACAGGAAGCTCAAAACTGAATGCAGGTGGTTGACTTCTTAAAGCCATAAAATCGTAGAAACTTTAGACAGTTATCTCGACCCTGTTATTTTCAGGGTCCAGAACAACACTCTCATAATAACCATCACCGGTTGTCCTGGGCCCATCAACCACCATATAGCCATCCTTTTTCAGTCTTTCTGTCAGTAGGCGTACATTTTCCTCTGAGCCCGCAGAAAAGGCGATATGGGCAAGGCCGGTATATTGCTGGTTTTCAGCCTTTTCCGGACAGGATAATGAAGGCATGTGCATTATCTCCAGACGGGCGCCTGTCTCAAATTGGATAAAATATGATGAAAACTGTCTCTCCTCATTTAGATATTTATTACCGGCTCTCCCGTTAAAATATCTTTCATAGAAATTTTTTAGGAGCTCAATGTCCCTTGCCCAGATGGCTGCATGCCCTATCTTCATATGAAACTGCCTGTATCTTAAAAGAAGTTACTAAACATAAGTCAGCTCATAATCCCGGGCAAGGCTGATCATAAAAAATGCAAATGGCCTCTCCACATAACGTGTTATTATGGGGTTATGCACAACACCTTTGGGGACTACTACTGCTGTGGGTTTGTCAATGATTTGTCTTTCATGCTCTTCACCCATATCAATGGATATCTCGGCACCAAGATAATTGATATCCGCAGGGTCTGTGCCAACAAAAACCAGCACCTCATCATGGGGGTGATAATGGGCTCCTTCGGATTTGTTCGGCCCCCTGTGCCACAGCCCGGGCCGTTTATGAAACCCCCATGTAAAATTGAGCTCCATCCCCTCAAGATCATTGCCGGTCATCCAGAAAAGCCTGTCAGCATTTCCCGGCCCAGGGATCATCATATCCTTTTTTGTGTTTGCAGGAGGTGAAAATCTTAACGGCTTAATCAGATGGGCATGCTTGTCACCGTATGTCATGGTCTCAGGTGATACATTGTACCTCTTTTTTGAAAATGTGGAGACCATGAAGGGTTTCTTGCTGCTAGCAATCTCCTGCATCCTTGCTATCTGCTCTTCGCTTATCCCGTCTCCCATCCATGTGGTGCGGGGTTCAGCGCCAAGGGAAATAATAAAGAAACTGTAACCAATGGGGTTTAATACCTCCTTTGTTACTGACGGGCAATGGAGCACACCGCCCTTTGCCACAATAACCGAGGGTTTGTCAAAGGTATGCACCTCAAGCTCCTTGCCCAAACAATACTGCATCTCAGCTCCGAGGTATTCGATATTATCGGGGTCAAGCCCGACAAAAACCAGCGCCTCAGGGTAAGGGTGCACATGAGGGTCCATGCCCGGATGCCAGTCGCCAAGTCCGGTATAAAACCCCCATGAAAAATTAAGCTCAAGCCCCTCAAGGTGGTCACGGCCATTAAGCCACAGATTTATATCCGCATTACCGGTATTCCTGAATGCCCTTTCTGACCCCGGCATTGCCGCAATACTTAATGGTTTAACAAGGTGTGCATATTTTTTATTTTTCATATCTGTTTCCTCCAGGAATATTATTAGTCAAAAACCTTTGTTTCAGGCCTGCCGGAGAGGCCCACAGTATATGCGGCAAATGGCCTGTCAACCCACCTTGTCACAGCCGGATAAAATGGCACGCCCGTGGGCCTTATTAGGGCAGAAGGCCTTTCAATGATGTACCTCTCCTGCTCTTCACCGATTTCTATCTCTATGCTGGCGCCCAGGTAATCTATATCTTTCGGGTCAAGCCCTGCAAAGACGGTAACCTCTGGAGAGGCGCTTACACCTGCGCCCATGCCCCTGCGCCATATACCTGGTTTGCTGTAGTATCCCCAGTTGAAATTCATGTTCAGGTTATCAAGTTCATCGCCGAACAACCATGCAAGGTGGTCTGCATACCCAGGCCCAGGTATCTCACCTCTCTTTTTCATTTCACCATAGTATGCTGCGCATGATTGTGATAATAGACTGGCAATACCTCCCCTTTCTATAAAAACCCCTGATTTGATCGGTCTTACCAGGTGGGCATATTTACCTGTAGGAGGTGTTGGATTTTTTGCTACCCTCTTCTTTGATACACTTGATTTCATGGGGAGTTTAATACCCTCTTTTTCTGCCATCTCTGCCATCTGATTTAAGGTCTCTTCAGATATCCCTTCACCCATCCATGTGGTGGTTGGTTCTGCACCTAAACAGAGAAGGAAAAAGCCATAACCCTTTGGGCTGAACATCCTCTTCGTTATTAAAGGACAATGGGGAAACCCAGCTGGGATAACAACAACAGCGGGCTCATCAAATGTGTAGACCTCCTGCTCCTTGCCAAGATATACCTCAATCTCAGCGCCCAGGTAGTTCATCTTGGCAGAATCAAGCCCCACAAACACCAGGCACTCTGCATATGGGTGCACATGGGGATCCTGGCCAGTATGCCAGTCACCAAGGCCGCTATAGAAACCCCATGAGAGATTAAGTTCAAGCCCCTCAAGGTGATCACGGCCATTAAGCCACACTATCTTGTCTGCGTTTCCGGGCCCGTTAAAGGCAGCGGTTTCAGTGGTGCCGGCGGTCTTGATGGACGCCATTTCTATTTTGCCTGCACTCAATGGTTTTATGAGATGTTCATATTTTTTGTTCATGACAAAGAGCCCTCCCTGTTTAGATAAAAAAATATTTAAGGTATATTTACCTTTTCCGTGTTAATGTAATTTTACCTGTTAGTTATTCAGTAAAAGAATTTAATGATACTGCCGTTCCCGGAAAACTCACGTAACAACTGTTTATCAACTGTTATTGATGGCCTTGCAAGAGACTCACTCTTCAGGTATAAAATTATCAACCTCTCCCCCATGATGTTTTTATCCCGCTTCTTTGACTTAATTTACTTCAACGAGCTATTGGTATAAACTAAACGTAATCGGCTGCTTTACCCTGATTTTAACAGGTTTGCCCTGGTAATATGCAGGGCTGTATCTATATTGTTTTGCGGCTTCTATTGCTGCATCGGCAAATCCTTTGTGAGTTAATGAAGCAATTTTAATATCTTCCGGCATACCATTTTCATCAATTATAATTTGAAGAACTACATTTCCTTGTATCCCCTGCTTCTTGTAATCCGCAGGATATCTTGGAGCAACTGCCTTGATAAGCCTCGGAGCCAGATCAACTTCCTTAAGCTCATATGTCTCTTTCTCTATCTCTTCACATTCCAATAAAACCGGGAGATTAACTATAATGGGACAACTCTCCCCTGAAACATTTTTAGAAGGCGTAAAACGCCATTTTGTTATGGTCGCCATGACTATCCTGTCCAGTTCAGGTATGCCTGATTCAACCATTTTCGGGAACAGCACCCTCCCTTGCTCATCAATCACCACCTTAACCTGAAATTTTCTTGACCCATATTTTCTTTTCAGGTCAAGGGGATAATATATAGGAGTAGCTTCGATAATTTTAGGCTTTTCTGCGAGTTCCTCCGCCTTCACAAAACCAAGACCTTCTCCATCATCTTTTACAGCCCCGTGATCAATCAATTGTTGAAGTATTTCATCAGATTCATAATATTTTGCCACCCATGTAGAGGGGTATTTATCATAGAACATGAAATCTGCATTTAGGCACTGGTTAAGGGCAAGTTCAACCGCTTCAGGCATATCATACCTGAATGCTACCTCCATAAGATCAATTGCATTTTCATGATCAAGATTACACTGCGCCCCTGCATCCAACAGTTTTTTCATAGTTTTTCGGTGCCCGAGCATAGCTGCAACCCAGAAAGGGGTTTTACCTGACTCATCCTTTGTCTCAATGTCAACGCCTTTGGAAATTAAAAGATCGATCATTTCGGGATCATTTCGGAGTACCGCTGCCTCTATGGCTGATAGACCAGTTTTTGATTTTACGTTTACATTAGCGCCTTTATCCAGCAGGTATTTAACCACCTCGGGTCGACCTGTAAGACATGCACTTAAAAGCGGGGTAAAGGCCTTTTCGTCTGTTTTATTTAATTTGGCCCCGGAGTTAATAAGAAGATCAACTACTTTAAGGCTTGAACTGCCAGCAGCAACAATAAGTGGTGTAGTGCCGTAATATTCCTTATTAGCATTGGCTTTATGATCAAGCAGAAATGAAACTGTATTGTAATTATCATTGGAGAGGCTACTGATCAGAAAAAGCTGCTGATTTTCTTCATCCGTATTTAACTTTGCCCCTTTTGAAGCTAGCAGGCCAATTATTGAGTCATGCCTTTCAATTAATGCATATGTAATGGGAGAATAATAAAATGCATCAAGATCATTCACATTTTTTACATACTTGAGAAGCTCTTTAGCTACTGTTTCGTTACCACAGTATGAGGCATAATGAATCGCTGCTCTTCTTTCTATATTTTTAATTTCCGTATCAGCCCTATTTTCCAGCAAAAGCTTTACAGCATCTTCGTGGCCGGAAGCAGTGGCCAGAAGCAGAGGGGTCATATTATTGCTGTTTTTTTCATCAACTTTTACCCCTTTAGCAATAAGGTTTTTAAGGAGATCCATGTTTCCAAATGAGGCAGCATAATGTATTAACCTGTTACCAAGTCTGTCTTCTATTTTTACTAAACGATCTAATTTATCTGCGCTTTCAATATTATTTATATCCTCTGAAAAGAATGACTGAATTATCTTTTCATCATCAGCTTCAACGGGCTTAGGAGGGATCAGCCTGTTATCCTTCCAGAAAAATATGACAGGAAATCCCCCTTTTTGTTTTGAACCAACTTTTACATCCAAGTATTCGCGGAAAGATTTGTCTTTTTCATATGTAAATAATCTTGCATTTCCTACCCTTATTAGTTCAGATCCCGGTTCATACCAGGCCATGAAACATTTTGCATTATTTATTGAATCGTCATCCCAAATCCTGAGCAAGGCTTTGTTTGTAATTTTTTCCCAGACATGTTTACCAGCTTCATCATCCAAATGGGTAACAGCCTTAAGTTGCCCTTCTTTATCAGGTTTAACAATATAATATATGGTCGGGTAACCCCATGATAATAGGTCACCATCTTTTATTCTGAGAAAAAGCTCCCCTCCTTTGTCAAAAAATATTTTCATGCCATTTTCGGTATAATAAGGTTTTGTTTTTTCTATACCTTCGATCTTTCGCTCTACTCCATTTTCTACACAAACCAATTCTGGTTGACATATGGCTGATGATGCCATGCCTGTTATTAGGATAATGAGTGCTGTAACTATTAAACCGCTTTTCATGATTGATCCTTTCCTATAATAAATTATACTAAGGTATATCAATGCAACAAGCTGTGCAAAACGACTATAAGCCTGATCTAAATCACTTTTATACTTTTGAAATGCCTGTCTTGAATAGAAGCGGGTGCAAGGGTATATGAATTTCAACTGATTTTCAACAGGTTAATCTGGATAATTCTGCAATCGATATCTTTTAGTTAAATCCTACATTTCGACTTTACTGGTTATGCACTTCTAATATGTTTAAAGATTGTAAACATACTCACTAAGCCCAAACTTGACATTAACATCCTAATAGGTCATCATGACTACAAAAATAAGCAAGGGGAGTTAATGGCAGAACAAACAATCAATATTGCAGATGCAAAAAAGAGATTTTCTGAACTTCTTGGCAAGGTTGCCTATGGTAAGGAACGAATAGTTATCACAAAGAGAGGCAGACCTATGGCTCGTTTGATTCCCACTGAAGAGTCATTCTCACACCTTGCAGATGCAGAAGGCTGGCTGGATGATAACGACCCATTCTTTGATGCTATAGGGTCTCTTATCAACAACAGGAAACAGCACACACCAAGAATTCTACAGGGAAACACGGAACAATAATGTACCTGCTAGATACAAATATTCTGAGTGAACTTTTAAAAAAGAAACCCCATCCCGGTTTTTTGGAAAGGCTTCGTTCTGAGCCTTCCGAGATGCTGTATACTTCAAGCGTTTGCGTGACAGAGTTGCGTCATGGTAGTGCCTTGATGGATGACTTTGATATGTTCTGGAAAAGAATAGCTGAAAATATAATTTCCCGGATTACGATTTTGGAATTTGGCGAAAATGAAGCCTATACTGCTGGAGATATACTTGCTCAATTACAGAAAAAGGGGCAAATGATCGGGGTTGAAGATATTTACATTGCAGCAACAGCCATATCCCATAATTTCACTCTTGTTACTGAAAATACAATGCATTATGAAAGAATAGACAACCTTAAAATTGAGAACTGGATTATATAAACTAACAGAGCATCCTCTGATGTTATACTTTTCTAATATTATTAATGGAATAAAGTAGAAGTAGAATAAAAACGCATAAAAGCCCAGGTATTCCATTCCCTCTTAAAACAAATAGGAGGCACTATGTATCTCACAAATAAAAATATAATTGTTACAGGGGCAGCATCCGGTATAGGGGCAGAGAGCGCTCAAGAGATTAAAAGACTGGGAGGAACAGTGATTGGAGTTGATCTGAATCAGCCCCAGAAAAACATTGATCAATATGTTAAGGCCGATTTATCAGACCCTGCATCCATAGAGTCTGCTGTTAAAAATATCCCTGACGGGATAGATGCCATATGCAACATAGCGGGTCTTCCACCAACTAAAAAGAGGGCAATGGTCATAAAGGTTAATTTTTTAGGGCTCAGGCATTTTACTGAGCTTATGATCTATAAACTCAATAACAACGCCTCAATCGTCAATATGGCTTCACTTGCCGGCTTTGAATGGTATAAATCCGAAGGCCAGATAAAGGCATTATTAGGTCACAGGGATTTTAATAATGTTGATACCCTTTGTGAAAAAATAGGCATACCTGATGAAGATGGCCGTTCATACTTTTTTTCAAAAGAGACACTTATTGTCTGGACAATGATAAACAGATGGACATGGCGTGACAGGGGCATAAGGATGAACTGCATAAGCCCCGGGCCTGTTGACACCCCGATACTCCCGGATTTTAAAAAGACACTGGGTGCAAGGGCTGAAGAGGATTTCAGGGTAATGGACAGGCCTGGCAAGCCAAAAGACATTGCCCCGCTGGTAGCATTTTTATGCAGTGACGGCAGCAGATGGATCAGGGGCGCAAACATCCCCTGTGATGGCGGCATGTATCAGCATCTGCTCTGCGCTTCACACGGGTATTTATAAAACAGTTGCAAAATTAACCTGAAAGGGTAATATTGGGTCGCAATTTTCACCTGCAAAGTAATTTTTACGACTAAAGAGGCGTATATTGGGAAAATATACCAAGAGATTTTTTAAATCACCTGATAGCAGCTTTTTTATTTTCGGGCCACGGGGGACAGGTAAGTCCACATGGTTAAAAAACACCTTTCAGGATGCTTACCTTATTGATTTACTGGATGAGAAGACCTTTAGAGAATATATAGCTCATCCCGAGAGAATAAGGCAGGTAGTAGAAGCAAACCCGGATGTAAAACGCTACATCATAGATGAGGTACAAAAGGCCCCTGCGCTGCTTGACAGCATCCACAGCCTGATTGAGAAATACAAAACGCATCAGTTTATTCTGACCGGTTCAAGCGCCCGAAAGCTTCGCCGCAGGGGTGTGAACCTGCTTGCGGGCCGCGCCCTGCTGACCCATTTTCATCCATTTATTGCCTCCGAGCTGAAAGAAGACTTTTCACTTGATACAGCGCTAAAGTTTGGACTTATCCCATTAGTAACATCTTCAGATACCCCTGGCAAAACAATGGAGGCCTACATTGCCCTTTACCTTAAGGAAGAGGTAAAAGAAGAGGGTTTAGTAAGGGATGTTGGTGCATTTGCCCGTTTTCTCGAGATTCTCAGCTTTTCTCATGGCAGCGTATTAAACATTAATAACCTTGCCAGAGAATGTCAGATATCACGAAAGGTAACTGAGAACTATATATCCATTATTGAGGACCTTTTGGTGGGATACAAAATCCCTGTTTTCAGTAAACGCTCTAAACGGGCAATGATTGCACAGGAAAAATTTTATCTGTTTGACGCGGGGGTCTACTATAATTTACGGCCTAAGGGGCCGCTTGATAGCCCCGATGAGGTTGGAGGCACAGCCCTTGAAGGTTTAGTGCTTCAACATCTAAAGGCGTGGTGTGACTATTCTGATAATCAGGTGGATTGCTATTACTGGAGGACAAGAGGCGGCTCAGAGGTTGACTTTATTCTGTATGGTGAAAACAATTTCCATGCAGTTGAAGTAAAAAATGCCAGTCAGATCCACCCCAAAAGTCTGAGGTCGTTAAAAACATTTTTGAACGATTACCCTGAATCAAGCGGCACACTCCTTTACCGGGGAACAGAGAAACTGGTTATAGATGGAATAACCTGCTGGCCGGTTGAGGATTTTCTATTACAGCTCGAACCAAACCGATGGCCATAAAAATTGTTTATAACCCTCCAATAATGAAAACATGAAAGGGAAAATAGATGGTAAGGATTAAAAGAATAGGAGTGCTACAGACAGCAAAATTCGCGGCAGTACTGTATTTTATTTTTTCAGCTATCATTATGATTCCCATTGGTTTAATCTCTATTTTTGCGGGTTCTGCTTTTGGTGGCGGGTCCGGCCTTTTTGGCGGCATATTTGGCGGGACATTTATGATCATTATGCCAATAATTTATGCGGTGCTTGGCTTTATATTTGTTGCCATTGCATGCCTGATATACAATCTCATTGCCAGATTTGTGGGAGGGATAGAGATAGAGCTTGAAAATACGGACTTTTCATACCCGCCTGATGAATAGTCAAGTTATTTTTAAACTGTCTCAGACTCCAGAATAATCCTTGCGTCAACCGCTATTGCGCCCTTTTCATAGGCAAATAGGGGGTTGATATCCATCTCTTTTATCTCAGGGTTTTCCTGCACCATTATTGAGATCTTAAGAAGCAGCTCTTCGAGATACTGGATATCAACAGGCGGTTGCCCCCTGTATCCTTTCATGAGCGTGTATACCTTTGTCTCCATTATCATCTCGGAGGCATCCTCTCTGCTTAAAGGCACAATCCTGAATGCGATATCCTTTAACACCTCAACAAGGGTGCCGCCCATGCCGAACATGACCATTGGCCCGAACTGCGGCTCCTTTGTCATGCCGATAACAAGCTCAAGACCGGGCTTTGCCATATTCTGAACAGAGACCCCCTCCAGTGTTGCATTTGGCGCATTTTCCCTGGAGAGAGCCATAATATCATTAAAGGCGGTTTTCACATCATGAGCGCTCCTCAGGTTGAGCTTAACCGCTCCTATATCGCTCTTGTGGGTTATCTCAGGGGAGACTATCTTCATGACAACTGGATAGCCAAAGGCATCTGCGGCTTGAACGGCCTCTTCTACTGTTTTGCACAATACAGGTTCAGTCGATTTTATCCCATACTGTTTTAATATATTTTTACACTTTATTTCATCAAGCACAGAGGAGCCAGCATTCCTTATTGTCCCCAGGAACAATGATCTGCCTTCAGATTCTTTGCCATTCAATACCGGGATATCAATCTTAATGTTTTGATCCTTTCTGAATCTGGCAAGATGGCCAAGGGCGGTAAATGCCCTATGTTCACTCCTGAATACCGGTATGCCATGCCCGAAGTAAAAATCCCTCAGCACTCTTCTCTCCTGTTCAAGGTCTATATGCTCTGTGCCTGTGAGGTCTTCCGGGAGTATGATCACTACCGGCTTTTTATATTTTTGTTTTATATTAACCGGCACCTGCTTAATGGCCTCTATCTGATCTGGAGAGGGGGCATGTGCGCCTGCAAAATATCTGGCGGCCTTTATGGCGAAAAAGATCCTTCTTATTACTATTACATCAATACCGTCACTTTCAGCGAGCGCCTCAAGCACCTTTGTGAAAATATCAAGGGGCGGGTGAGGTGTGCCAATATCAAGGGGGTTTTTTGCAATTGTGCCGGCGGATGGGAGCAGATCATGTAATTTTGCTGCTGTATCAGCTGAAAATGGGGATAAATGCATCCCTGCATTCTCACATGCATCAGCGCCTATAACAGTGCCGGCGCCGCCCCCGCTTATAAAAGCCACGCCATTGCCTGTGCCTGAAGGTATACATGAAAACCCGACAAGGGCATCTATAAGCTCTTCACGGGTCTCCACCTTTATTGCCCCTGTCTGCCTGAAAAATGTGTCCCATGAAACAGTGCCTCCGGCAAGTGAACCGGTATGTGAAGAGGCAGCAGCAGCGCCCATGCTGGTTAAACCCACCTTCCAGATAATGATGGGTTTTTTACCCCTGTTTGCCCTTGCGATATTGAAAAACCTGCGGCCGTCTCTTACCCCTTCAAGATATGATGAAAAGATGTGTGTCTCGCTGTCCTGCATCAGGTATTCCAGAAGATCAGCCTCATTTATATTACATGCATTGCCATAGCTGGCCACCTTAGAGTATCTCACACCCTCACCAAAGGCTGGAGCGGTTATCCCCTCTGCCAGTTGCCCGCTCTGGGTTAGCAGCGATACCCCCCCTGCCTCTTTGGGGAAATGGCCTCCGGGCACAACGGTTACCCTGCCTGCAGGGCAGTATGTGCCAAAGCAGTTTGGCCCCATGACCCTTATCCCCTGCCTTGCAATCTCAACAATCTCCCTTTCGAGCCTCTTGCCCTCTTCGTCATATTCACTGAACCCTGCGCTTAAAATAATAGCAGCCTTTACACCCTTTTTAAGACACTCCCTTAAAACATCAGGGGCATATTTTGCAGAAACGCATATACAGGCGAGTTCCGGTGTTTCAGGGAGATCCATTACACTGCGGTAAATCTTTAATCCAAGGGTCTCATCACCCTTATAATTAACCGCATAGAGCCTCCCCGTAAAACCGATATCAATCATGGCCTGAAGATATCTGGTGCCAAAGGTGGCCTTTACATCAGAGGCACCGACAATCACCATGGACGCGGGCTTGAAGAAATAATCAAGTCCATCACTGTTATTGGTCATATCATATCACTATAAAACAAAACCGAGCCTTTGGCGGGCTCGGTTTTAATTTAATCAAAAAGGCATGTAAAACTTTGGATTAGAAGGATCCCTCTTTCCATGCAACAAGTCTTACAAAACCACCATCTGCCATTTCGCAGCGGAAGGGCAAAGCAGCAATAATCATGCGTTTTCCGGTAACCTCATCTACATCGCCGCCCGCGTTTTCGACTGTAATACATCCTGCCTGCATGAACATACGATGGCATGGTTCATAATCAGGATACTCTTCATCAGGATTTCTGCCTGTTGCCTTGCAGTAGGTTGTATAGAGCCAGGGCATCTGTTCCTTGAGAGGATAGTGCCACAGAGGTGAATCGGTAGCGCCCCATGTGCCTGTAACGGCCTTTATCTTCTTCTCATGGATCAGGTATTCGGCAACCTCAGGGCCCATGCCCGGATAATAGTTAAAATACTTGTCGTTGTTTATTCTCCAGTAATGATGGAAACCTGTGTTCATTACTACCCAGTCATTTTCCCTGATCTCAAGCTTATCCTTCTTGCATGCCTTTTCCACATCTTCAGGCATAATGATCTTCCACAGATCAGGCTCAAAACCGGTCTTCCATTTCTTCTCGAACTCATCTCTCATGTGACGCATATCAAGGATAACACCAGTGCCAACGCAGTATTCAAGGGGTATTTCGTCCAATGAATAACCATTGCGTTTCCTGTCAACCTCTTCTTCATGGAGAACATGATTCGGTGCGTCCATATGGGTGCCGGCATGAAGTGTTCCTGTGTAGGTCATGGTACGTTTATGAAAACGGCCAAGATACTGCCCGCGCGGGAAAATAAGGTCCTGACGGGGGCCGGGAAAGGGCCAGAGGGGAGTATCAACGCCCCAGGGCTGTGAGAGGTCATAAATCTTCGTCATCTTTTTTCTGTCAAGGTACATCCTTTTTTTGTTCAGCGGCATGTATGCCATAATTAAATCCTCCTCTTTAATATTTAATTAGATTCTTATAAATCTATAATTTCCGGGTAATAATCAACAATGGTTACTATCCCTGGTTAAAAACAAAAATATTTACTACCCTACTGCGGTCAGACCGCCATCAACATAGTGAATCAGACCTGTTATATTGTCTGCTTCCTTTGAAGCAAGGTATACGCAGGCTGCTGCAATGTCTTCAGGTTCAAGAAATTTCTTGAACAGTGTCTTGGATTTCAGTATTTCAAGCCTCTCCGGGGCAACTGCCTTTTTAAAATTCTCGGTCATGACCACAGACGGGCCAACTGCATTCACATTGATTCCGTATGGAGCCCATTCGGCGGCCAGCATGCGTGTTATCATATCCACTGCGCCCTTTGTGGCGCCATAGGGCATATTGCCTCCATCAGTTCCTCTTATACCCCTTACTGATGAGAAATTGATTATCTTGCCCTTTTTCTTTTCAATCATGATCTTGCCGATCACTTTGCACGGTATCATCACGCCCTTTACATTTACCTGGAACATCTTGTCCCAGTTGTCCAAATTGATGTCAACAGCAGGCATCTTGATGTTTATTCCGTGTGCGTTTACCAGGATGTCTATTGTGCCATACTTATCCACTACCGTCTTTGCCACCTCAGCGACCGATTCTTCACTGGCTACATTAACTGCCAGCCCCAGGGCCCCTGAGCCTATTTTTGCTGCTACCTTCTTTGATCCCTCAAGGTTTACATCGGCGATTACTACCTTTGCCCCCTGTTCGGCAAATGCAACAGCGCACGCCTCGCCGAGCCCGCCTGCACCACCGTTTATTATTGCAACTTTTCCGTCTAGTCTGAACATTTTATACTCCTTTCTTAAGTTTGGCCTCAGACTATAGAAAATATCAATTTGCAGGTCAAGGGAAAAAAGCCAAATTTTTCAATATGTCAGGAATGAAAGGCATAAGATGTGCACATCTCTCCTGCAAAATAAAAATGGCCATACAATACCGCCCCAATTAAACCTGGCGGCGATTCTGTATGGCCATGATAAGAGCTTTCAGCCAGATATTCATAATGCTTTTTGCTGAAAGCTCTTTAATAAAGGCTGAGCGCTTGAATCTAAAAACACAAGTATTTAGATGAACATTAAGGAGTAATAATAAATACCAGCACCTCTGCAGGTTTGCCGCCATTTACCTTGATCTCACGTTCCTCATTTGCCCCTATGAAAATGAGGTCCCCCTTGTTCAGGAGATGAGTTTCATTCTTTCCGTTCACCGTTATTGAACCGTTTGCCACATAATAGATCTTTTCGGTGGGAGAGCCAGCCATCTCTGCCCCGCCATTCGGCTGAAAATATGAGTAAAAGACCTTTACCCTCTTTGATTCCTCAACAAATTTCTGTAACCCGAAAACACCAAAGTGCTTAGCTGCCTCATATGGCGTCCCTGTTGCATCCTTTACAGTCTTCATAATATTCTCCTTTAAAATATATTAGTTACATGCAAGTACTATCTCGCCCAGGTTATAATCCTTATCGGATTTGAGGTTTATGGTCTGGG
>CAYWRH010000120.1:0-13696 GCA_964460435.1 uncultured Desulfatiglans sp. | reverse complement strand
TCGAAATACTATAAAAAATAATGGATATTCTTGATGCCCAGATTTCTATATAAAAACTTTTTTATTATTTTTATAGTTGATATTCTCCTTATCGGCTTTTCCTGGTATTTTGCCCATCTCTTAAGGCACAACTTTGCAATACCTGATGTCTCTTTATTAATACTAAAGCGTTTTATTCCCTTTGTAATAATCACCAAAATTATCATCTTCTATCTCTTTAATCTATATGAGGGGATGTGGAGATACACGAGCCTTGCCGACATGCTTTCTATCCTTAAGGCGGGCAGCATTGCATCACTGATTGTCATACTCCTTACCTTTTTTATACACAGGCTGGGAGGGTTTTCACGCTCAATATTCATTATTGACTGGGTGCTTACGCTACTCTTCATAGCAGGCAGCCGTGTTGTGATAAGGCTCTATTACTGGTTAGGGGCCGGGGATGAATCAGCAGGGGTAAGGAGCATAAATTTTCTAAAGGCCATTGTAAAACCTGGCAGGAAGGGAAAGAGGCTTATTATTATCGGTGCAGGTGATTGCGCAGAAAAGATCAGCCGCGAGATACATGATAACCCGAATCTTGGTTACAGGATCATGGGTTATATTGATGATGACCCGCTTAAGGCGAACAGACACATACATGGAATACCTGTGCTGGGTAATAGAAATGAGATCAGTTACTATGTGGAGCAACTTGATGCGCAGGAACTCCTGATTGCCATGCCATCCATTGCAGCAAGGGAGATGCGGGAGATTGTCAAGCTGTGCGAAAAAAGCGGTGTGCCATATAAGACTGTCCCCGGTATGGGTGAGCTTATCAATGGCAAGGTTACGATTAAGGCCATAAGGGATGTTTCATATAATGACCTCATTGGCAGGGAGCCTGTAAAGCTTGATGAGGAAAAAATCGGTGCATACCTCAGGGGCAAAAGGGTGCTGATTACAGGCGCTGGCGGTTCAATAGGTTCAGAACTGTGCAGGCAGGTGTGCAGGTTCTCGCCTCAAAGCCTTGTGCTTTATGAACGTGCTGAAAGCCCACTTTATGAGATTGATCTGGAGCTTAAAGAGCGTTTCCCGAATGTAAATATTATACCAAGGCTTGCTGATATTACCGATACATGCAAACTGGAAAGGGCATTTACAGATACAAGGCCTGAGGTGGTGTTTCATGCGGCTGCATATAAGCATGTGCCCATGCTTGAACATAACCCTTGGGAGGCAGTCGGTAACAATATCCTAGGGACAAGAAATGTGATTGAAGCATCCAACAATGCAGGGGTTGAGAGATTTGTCTTTGTCTCTACAGACAAGGCCGTTAGGCCGGCTAATGTTATGGGCTCCTCAAAAAGGGTGGCAGAGCTGATGATACAGGCGCAGAATGGATGCAACCTCACTGATACAAAGTTTATTACTGTAAGGTTCGGTAATGTGGTAGGAAGCGTTGGCAGCGTGATACCTCTTTTTAAAAGGCAGATAGAAAAGGGAGGCCCTGTAACAGTGACACATCCTGAAATAACGAGATTTTTTATGACCATACCTGAGGCATGCCAGCTTATACTTCAGGCAGGTTCCATGGGGAACGGAGGCGAGATATTTATACTTGACATGGGTGTCCCCATAAAGATAGCAGAGATGGCTGAAGACCTGATCCGCCTCTCAGGCTTTGAACCATACAGGGATATAGATATAAAATTCATTGGTTTAAGGCCCGGTGAAAAGCTCTATGAGGAATTGATAACAGAAGGCGAGGGTATAGTAAATACATCCCATAAAAAGATAATGGTTTTAAAGGGCACACCCTGTGATCTTAGCATACTTAATGGAAGGCTTGAAAATATGAAGAGCCTCATGCAAAAGCAGGATGGCGATGGCATAAGGCAAGCCCTTAAAGAGATACTGCCTGAATATATAGAACAGGAGACGGTTTCATGAAAAACGGAAAAAAAACGCTGTTTTTAGGGATCATTATTGGTGTTGTTATCTCATATTTCTTCTTCAATTACTTTGCCCCCAGGTATGAAATAAAACAAACAGCCGCCCTGACCATGAAGATAGACAAGTGGACAGGGGATACCTGGAGGCGTGTGGAGAATGACTGGAAAAAGATGAGTGATATGGATGAAAACTGGGATCTGGTAGATAAGACCCTTGGCGAGGCAATAAATATGAAGCTGCCTATTCCAAAGGTTGATCCAAATCTGGGGCTTAAAAAGCTCAAAGAGCGCTACCCGGTTTTAAAGGATATCCCGGATGATGACCTGCTTGAAAGGATCAAGCTTGTCTATTCAAAACAGGTTATGGTAAATATGTATATGGGTGATTTTATGAAGGCTGGTGAAGAGGTGCCACAACCTGAAAATTAATAAGATACATTTTAAAACAACCTTTACTTTCTTTAAAAGCCGGTTTAATACTGGCTTTTTTATTTTTAAGGTAGAATGGTAAAATCTCTTCAATCTTGACAAGTTGACCAGAAAAACCTATCCTTAACCCGGCTCTTTAAGAGGTCAAAATGGAGGATATCAATGGAGACATTTTCTATTGGTGAAATGAAATCCCGGTTTTCAGAAATAATCGGAGAGCTGCGGCAGGGCCGGGAGATTATTGTCAGCTATGGCAAAAAAAAAGAGAAGATAGCAGTACTTGTTCCCTATGCCAAATATAAAAATAAACCGGAAAGAAAGCTGGGTATCTTGAAAGGTGTCGGCAAATGCAATATTCATAAAAATTTTAAAATAAGTGATGATGAGTTTCTTTCATTGTGAAATATCTTCTTGATACACATGCCTTTTTATGGGCGCTCTTTAACCCTGACAAGTTGAGCAAATCAACTATCCAGACAATCATTTCTCAGGAAAATAGTATTGCGGTTAGTGTGATTACATTCTGGGAGATATCACTCAAGTATTCGATAGGCAAGCTTGATCTTTCCGGCGTCAGGCCTGATGAGTTGCCCGGCTTTGCATACAAAACAGGTTTTGAGATTCTTCAGATCAGTTCTGATACTGCTGCCTCCTTTTACAAGCTCCCCAAATTAGGCCATAAGGATCCTTTTGATCGTTTATTAATATGGCAGGCAATTCAGCAAAAAATGACTTTGATCTCGAATGATAAGTCATTTGCAGAATACAGCGAATATGGCTTGCATCTGCAATGGTAGCGACCTTTTAAGTTACTGATTTTGGAGGCCATTAAAAAATATATGGTTAAAAATAATTATGAATTATTAAAAAAACAGGAGATCCCTGAGATAAAAAGTCTGGCCTTCCTTTACAGGCATAACAAAACAGGCGCACAGATCCTTTCGCTTGTTAATAACGATGAAAACAAGGTATTTGGTGTAACATTCCGCACCCCGCCAAAGGACTCTACAGGTCTGCCTCATATACTGGAGCATTCTGTGCTTTGCGGTTCAAGGAAATATCCTGTAAAGGAGCCTTTTGTTGAACTTATGAAGAGTTCACTCCAGACCTTCCTAAACGCAATGACCTTTCCTGACAAGACATGCTACCCTGTAGCCAGTCAGAATCTCCAGGATTTTTATAACCTTGTTGATGTCTATCTTGATGCAGTCTTTTTCCCTGACCTTACTCCATACAAGCTTATGCAGGAGGGGTGGCATTATGAATTAATCAACCCTCAAGGCCCTCTTGATATCAAGGGCGTTGTATACAGCGAGATGATGGGCGCATATTCATCGCCTGATACGCTTTTATCCGATTATTCCATGCGATCCCTGTTCCCTGATAATGCTTACCTGTTTGATTCCGGTGGTGACCCGAAAAATATTCCTGATCTCACCTTTGAAAAATTCAGGGAATTCCATAAACAGTATTACCATCCCTCTAATGCCTTTGTCTATTTTTATGGTGATGATGACCCTGAAAAGAGGCTAACGATAATTGATGAATACCTGAAACAATTTGATAAAAATGAGATCGATTCAAAAATCCAAAAACAGAAACCTTTCAGATCGCCAGTAAGAATAATCAGATCATATGACCCCGGGAATGATGGAGAGGATCATAAGGCCAGATTCACCATAAACTGGCTTTTGCCGCACGATAATGACCCGGCTGCTCTTTTTGCCATGTATCTGCTTGAATATATACTGCTCGGTATGCCGGGTTCTCCGTTGCGAAAGGCGCTTATAGAGTCAGGGCTTGGCGAAGACCTTGCAGGTGTGGGTCTTGAGGCTGATCTGATACAACCCTATTTTTCCACAGGGCTTAAGGGGATTGCCCCTGAAAATATTGACCGGGCACAGAATCTGATTATCCAGACCCTGCGCGGACTTGCCAAAAATGGGATAAACAGAAATGATATTGAGGCTGCCCTTAATACTATTGAGTTTGCCTTCAGGGAGAATAATACAGGGAGCTACCCGAGGGGGCTTGTTATTATGCTGAGGGCCCTCAATTCGTGGCTCTATGATATTGACCCTCTGGCTCTTGTTGCCTTTGAAAGGCCATTAGGCGCTGTAAAATCAGCCATAAAGGATAATCCGCGCTATTTTGAAGGGCTTATAGAGAGGTGTCTGCTTGATAACCCACACAGGACAACTGTAATCTTAAGGCCTGAAAAGGGTTTACTGGAAAAAGAGAAAGATGCGCAGGAAAAGGCCCTGTCTGAATACCTGTCAAGGTTAAGTGATTCTGAAAAACATAGGATTACAGATGATGCCTCTATGCTTAAAGCGTTACAGGAGATAGCTGATACCCCTGAAAAACTTGCCTCTATACCGGTTCTTAAACTCTCAGATATGGAAAGGAAGAACAGGATATTCCCCTGTGAAGAATCAGAAGAGAGCGGGACAAGGGTCATGTATCATGATCTTTTTACCAATGGCATAGTTTATGTTGATCTGGGATTAAACCTGCATATGCTTCCACAGGAACTTCTTCCATATTCTCATCTTTTCGGAAGGGCGCTTCTGGAGATGGGCACCTTTAAGGAAGATTACATTGCTCTCTCACAGCGTATAGGCAGAAAGACCGGCGGAATCAGGTCTGTATTTCACACCTCCAGCAGAAAAGATACCACTGAGAGCGGTGCATATATGTTTCTAAGGGGTAAGACCATGGAATCAAAGAGTGGCGAACTCCTTAATATCTTCCGTGATATTTTACTTGATGTTAAGCTGGACAATATTGAGAGGTTCAGGCAGATCGTGCTTGAGTCAAAGGCAAGGGAGGAGCAAAAGCTGCTCTCTTCAGGGCACCAGATAGCAGGCCTTCGGTTAAAGGCCAATTTCAATGAGGCTGACTGGGCAGCTGAACAGATGCATGGTGTAAGCTATCTCCTGTTTTTAAGGGAACTCATCAACAGGATTGAATCAGAATGGCAGAGTGTGCTTTCCGATCTGATGGAAATTCGTAAGCTGCTGGTGAGTAGAAAAGATATGATAATCAACATTACTGCAAATCAGGCTGGCTTGAACAAGCTGAATGGTGAGATGATTAATTTTTTAAATGCTTTCCCTACAAATGAAACCCAAAAAGCAAAATGGCAGCGTAATAGTTACCATGATTGTGAAGCCATTATTATCCCTTCCCAGGTGAACTATGTTGCAAAGGGCACAGATATCTGTAAGTATGGGTATAAGCCGTTTGGATCAGTTCATGTGATTACCAGGTTCCTAAGGACATCAAGGCTGTGGGAAGAGGTGAGAGTAAAGGGCGGAGCGTATGGTGTCTATTGCACCTTTGATCGCCTTTCAGGCATGCTGACCTTTTTATCATACCGCGATCCCAACATAATGAAAACGATAAAGGCCTTTGATGATACATCCGATTTTCTTAGGCTGCTTGATATAAGCCAGCCTGAACTGGAGAAATCAATTATCGGCACAATAGGAAATATGGACAGCTACCTGCTGCCTGACGCAAAGGGCTATATCTCGATGCTTCGTCACCTGTCAGGTGAAACTGACGAGGAGCGGCAGCGGATCAGGGATGAGATATTGAGTACAGATAAAGATGATTTCAGGGCATTTTCAGAATTCCTTAATATCGTTAAGGATAGAGGGATAGTAAAGATAGCAGGCCCTGAGGCTGCTGTTACTGAGGTAATGAAAGAGAAGCCTGGATGGTTTGAGCTTGTAAGGGCGCTTTGATGATATAGAAATAGTAAAGTGGAAAGAAAAAATAGAAAAACCGGGAGACTATTGTTTTGCCATAATTTTTATATCTTTGTATTTATCCCTATATTAATTTATAATTCATTTCATATAAAACCGGGGTATGACCTGGCATTATCTGTATGGGCTAGAATCGTATTGCAATGTTCAGGGGCATCAGAATATGAAGCTTAAAAGCATTGGTATAATATTTAAATCACTGAATGATGCTGGTGTAAAATATCTGCTAGCCGGGGGGCTTGCTGTTGTTGCCCATGGATATGTTCGCTTTACAGCAGATGTAGATATAATACTTGGAATGGATGAGCAAAACCTTATGAGTGCTATGAAGGTATTTGATGCTCTGGGATACAAACCCAGGGCACCAGTGAAGTTAAATGATTTTGTTAATGCAGAGAAACGATTCGAATGGATTTCTGAAAAAGGCTTAACGGTCTTTTCACTCTGGAATCCTGATGAACCTGCCACTGAAATAGATATTTTTGTTGAACCTCCGATAGACTTTGATAATGCCTATTCTGCCGGTGTGATTTGTAATATTGCTAATGAAATTGATGTAAAAGTCTTAAGCCTGAATGATTTGGTGTTTATAAAAAGGCAGGCAGGTCGTCAGAAAGATTTGGATGATATAGATAAGTTAGCCATTATCAATGAGGAGAAAATTAATGATTAATAAAAATATCTCCGGTAAACAGATATGGGAGAAGGGTTGGGACGGTCATGAAAAGGCTCAGCTCAAGAGAATGGCAAGATTGTCTTTTCAGGAAAAAATAATGTGGCTGGAGGAAGCACAGGAAGTGCTCAATAGCTTAACCCGCAAAGAGACGAAAAGAGCAAAAAAAAATTGATTTACTCTTTCCTGTTTCCTCTATTCTATTTTACCTCAAACCTTTTATAAACTCCCCAACCGCATCAATGCCGGATTCTTCCATAACCCTGATGGACTGAGTGCCTATCACCGCAATATCGGCCTTGCCTTTCAGAAAATCCACATCTTCCTTCTGTTTTATACCAAACCCTACTGCGATGGGCAGTGATGCGGCCCTTCGGCATCTTTTAAGATATTCCGACAATTCATCAGAAAAATTTGTATCCTTTCCTGTGACACCTTTTCTTGAAGCGCAATAGATAAACCCCTTTGCAAATGAAGAGAGATATCTCATCCTTTCATCAGTGGTTGTGGGTGAAAAGATAAGAATCGGGTCCAGACCTTTTTTGTTCATTGCAGCAAGAAATTCTATCCCCTCTTCAGGGGGCAGGTCAGGGATAATGGTGCCCATCAGGTTGTTTTCCGCCATCCTGGCTGTAAAATTATCAATGCCATATCTGTAAGGCACATTGTAATAGGTCATTATAAGAAATGGTATTTCAAATTTTTTTGCAGCCTTGCCTGCGAGTTGCATGCATGCCTCAACAGTTGTGCCGTTATCAATCGCATGCTGATTTGCCTTAACGATAATTGGACCGTCAGCGGTAGGTTCTGAAAATGGTATCTGAAGCTCCATGATATCAACGCCAGCCTCTACCATAGCCTTAATAATCCTGTAGCTGTCATCAAGAGAAGGATACCCGAGCACAATATGTGTCATTAGCAGTATCTCTTTTTTCCCTAGTTGTTCCCTAATATATTTTTCAAGCGCCATAATTTCCCGCCTTTTTCTTGATAAATTCTAGCCATTCAGGGTCATTAAATGCATCAGCCACAGTGAATATATCCTTGTCACCCCTCCCTGACTGATTGATTATAATAACATCATCCTTTGTTAAGGAGCCTGCCTCTTTATATGCCTGGGCAAATGCATGGGATGATTCCAGGGCAGGGATGAGTCCTTCCTTTTTGAGTGTTAATGTGAAGGCCTCAAGCACCTCCCTATCGGTTGCCGCTTCAAATCTCACCCTCCCCTTTTCCTTCAAGTCGGCCAGTATTGGTGAAACACCAACATAATCAAGCCCTGCTGAGACACTGTGTGTCTCTTTCATCTGCCCATCGATATTCTGAAGAAAATAGGTCTTGTATCCCTGGGCTATGCCTGGAGAGCCATCTTTGCTTGCAAGCCTTGATGCATGCATGCCTGAATCAATGCCTCTTCCTCCTGCCTCAACCCCTACAAGCTCAACAGGGTCATTTAAAAATCCACTGAAAATCCCGAGGGCGTTTGAGCCTCCTCCAACACAGGCATATACACGCCTGGGGAGTTTGCCTGCTATATCTATCACCTGTTTTCTCGCCTCCTTACCGATGATAGACTGGAAGTACATCACCATTTCAGGGAATGGATGAGCCCCGCAGGCAGTGCCCAGCACATAATGGGTATTATCCATATTTGCTGACCAGTCCCTGAATGCCTCATTGATCGCATCCTTAAGTATCCTTGTCCCGTCTGTTACAGGGACAACAGTTGCGCCTAATCGCTCCATCCAGAAGACATTTGGTCTCTGTCTTTCTACATCCTTTTCTCCCATGTAGATAGTGCAGTCAAAACCGAATTTGGCCGCCATTGTTGCTGTTGCCACACCATGCTGGCCAGCCCCTGTCTCTGCTATTACACGGGTCTTACCCATACGCTTAACTAAAAGCCCCTGGCCCATAACATTATTGGCCTTATGTGCGCCAGTATGGTTCAGGTCTTCCCTCTTGATATATATCCTTGCGCCGCCAAAGTATTTTGTAAGGTTCTCTGCGTAGGTTAGGGGTGTTGGCCTGCATGAATAATTGGACATTATTGCTGTATATTCATTCCAGAACTCAGGGTCTCTTTTTGCATCCTCAAACGCCTTTACAAGCTGTTCAAAGGTTGAAACCAGTATTTCAGGGATATATGCGCCGCCAAATGTCCCATAATATTTTGTTGTGATCATTTAATAGCTCCTTCTATATTTATAAACAGCTCCTTCATAAGCGCATGCTCTTTTTTGCCAGGGCTTTTCTCAATCCCGCTGTTTATATCAACCCCATATGGTTTGACTTTCTTGATGGCCTCTTTTATGTTTGAGGGGGTAAGTCCCCCTGCAAGGATTACAGGTAGGCCAAGGGTCTTAATCTCTATAGCCTTGTCCCAGTTGAAGGACTTTCCTGTTCCACCCATAGCCTTTTCAGAGTAGGTATCAAGCAGGAGTGCCCTGACCTTTCCCCTGTATGCCTCCAATTGCGATATGTCAGTATCATCCCTTGTCCTTATCGCCTTAATTGCCAGGGGCATAAGGCTTTCACACATCTCAGGTGTCTCATCACCATGAAGCTGTATGGAGTCAAGCCCGCAATAGACAGCAATATCTCTTATTTTATTGGTATCCTCATTTACAAATACACCCACACTTTTTATAAATGGCGGAAGTCTTTTTATTATTTCTGATGCGGTTGCCGGTTCAATTTTCCGTGGACTCATTGAAGCAAAAATAAACCCCAGCGCATGAGCGCCAAGGCTCACTGCCATGGCTGCATCATCATAATTCGTAATGCCGCATATCTTTACTTTTACCATATCCTGCCCATTTCCTATTTTCTATTTTCTGTATCCTCTTACCTGATTATCCCATTTTCCAGCCTCAACGAGCTCCCTCACCTTTTTTCCAGGATCACTGCTTGACATGAGGGCAGAACCCACGAGGACGGCATTTATCCCTTTTCCTTTGAGATTTCTGATATCATCACCACCTGTTATCCCGCTTTCACTAACCACTGTACAGTCTTTTGGCACATGTTTTATCAGTTCCATTGTTGTTTCGATATCAATATGAAAGGTATCAAGGTCACGATTGTTTATCCCAATAATATCGGCCCCGCATTTAATGGCAATTTCAAGGTCTTTCCTGTCATGAACCTCTGTCAGGGCAGACAGCTTATGTTCCCTGCAAAGTGTAATCAAGTCCATGAGCTCGCTTTCTGTAAGTATACGGGCAATCAGCAGAATTGCATCAGCCCCATATAGAACTGCCTCTCTGACCTGAATTTCATCGATTATAAAATCCTTCCTGAGTATAGGGAGCTTAACAGCATTCTTTACAACGGGCAGGTTTTTTATCTCCCCATTAAAAAAAACTTTATCAGTTAGAAGAGAAATTGCAGATGCCCCTGCCTTTTCATATGCAAGCCCGATCTCGGCAGGGTTTTCAGCCTCACGTATAGTACCGGCAGAAGGTGATGCAAACTTGATTTCAGAGATCAGATTGATCCTGCCCGGAATCGATATTGCCTCATTAAAATCCCTTAATGGGGGGATATTGATATCAGGCTGAGATAATCCCTCCCTTTTAAGTATGGCTACCTCTTTATGTTTCTGAGCGATAATTTCCTTTAGTTTCTGGTGCATGGATGTTGCCTTATATTAAAATCGCAATTATTACGTCTTTCAGTCTTATAAATATTTTAAATCATATTAAATGGCGCAAGGCCCAGGGCGCAAGGCGCAGGGTAAACAATAATTATAGACTATTCGTAAACCGGATCAATTCTTCAAGTTTTGCCTTTGCCCTGCCCGAGTCGATAATCTTTTCGCCAAGCAATACGCCCTCTTTAAAGTCCTTTGCATAACCTGCTGCGACAAAAGCGGCAGAGGCATTAAAGAGCACCATCTCCCTTTTTGGCCCCTTTATGCCATTAAGTATATCTTTGATAATGCCTGCGTTATAGGAGGCATCACCACCTTCTATATCCTTCATGTTGTGCTTTTTCAGGCCTGCGTCCTCAGGGCTGATTTCAAAGGTTTTTATTTTGCCATCCTTAACATGCGATATTTTTGTAAAGCCGCATATACTGATCTCGTCAAGGTTCCCTTCTCCGCATACAACAAAGGCCTCTTTTACACCAAGCCTGTTAAGCACCATTGCGATCTTTTCAGTCAGGTTCATGTTGTATACGCCAAGTAAAAGCACTGTTGCTCCTGCCGGGTTAGTAAGGGGGCCCAGGAGGTTAAATACGCTCCTTATGCCGATCTCCTTTCTGGGGCCTGCCGCATGTTTCATGGCACCATGAAACAGGGGTGCAAATAAGAAACCAATGCCTGTTTCATTTAAACATCGCTCCACATCTGTGCTCTTTATATTCAGGTTTACCCCCAGGCTTTCAAGCACATCCGCTGCCCCGCATCTGCTTGATACTGCCCTGTTACCATGCTTTGCGACCGTAATACCTGCACCTGCTGTTACAAATGCAGTGGCTGTGGAGACATTGAATGATCTGGCGCCATCGCCCCCTGTGCCGACCACATCAAGGATAATTCCATCCTTAACCCTTGAAGGAGATACTGTAACCCTTGTTGCCTTTTTTCTCATTACCTTTGCGGCGCCTGTTATCTCATCAACCGTCTCCCCCTTTATTCTTAAGGCAGTAATAAAGCTTCCGATCTGGGCAGGGGTTGCCTCGCCGGACATGATCTCTTCCATTGCCGCTTCCATCTCCGATTCGGAAAGATTCATGCCATCTACAATCTTGTTTATATAATCACGTATCATTATTGATTACCCCCGAAGTTCAGAAAATTGCGTAAAAGCAGGTCACCAGCATCTGTCAGTATGGATTCAGGATGAAACTGTACGCCGTTAACCGGATGCTCTTTGTGTCTTAACCCCATTATCTCCCCTTCATCTGTCCATGCGCTTATTTCAAAACAAGCGGGCAAACTTTTCCTTTCAACTAAAAGGGAATGGTATCTCACCGCCTCGAACGGGTTTGGCAGCCCTGTGAAAATGCCCCTACCATCATGATTAATCATGGATGTCTTTCCATGCATGATCCTGTCGGCCCTGATTACAACCCCGCCGTATGCCTCCCCGATAGCCTGGTGCCCAAGGCATACGCCAAGTGTAGGTATACTTTTACCAAACTCCTTTATGGCCTTTATCGAGATACCTGCCTTTGCAGGGGTGCATGGACCCGGAGAGATCATAAGTCTGTCAGGTGAAAGCGAGTTAATTTCCGGAATGTCTATCTCATCATTCCTGTACACCCTAACCTCTTGTCCCATGGGCTCTATCAGCTGGACAAGGTTATATGTAAAACTGTCATAATTATCTATGAGGAGTATCATCGTTCCTTTACCCTTTCTATTGCATTAAATGTTGCGCTGGCCTTTCTTATGGTTTCCCTGTATTCCTCTTCAGGGTCTGAGTCTGCTACAATGCCTGCCCCTGCCTGTATGGAGAGTCTGTTACCGGAAATGGTAATCGTTCTGATTGTTATGCAGAAATCCATATTGCCATTAAATCCAAAGTAGCCCACTGCGCCGGCATATGGGCCCCTCTGGCCCGGTTCAAGTTCGCTTATTATCTCCATTGCCCTTATCTTGGGCGCCCCGCTTACAGTACCAGCCGGAAATGATGATACGAAGAGGTCAAAACAATCCCTGTCCCTTCTTAAAGTACCCTCTACGCGTGAGACAATATGCATAACATGGGAATAACGCTCTATCTCCATCAATCTTGGCACACTCACAGAACCCGGGGCCGCAACCTTTCCGGCATCATTCCTTCCAAGGTCAACAAGCATAATATGCTCTGCTCTTTCCTTTGGGTCAGCCATAAGCTCTTTTTCAAGTTTAATATCTTCCTCATCAGTGGCCCCGCGAGGCCTTGTCCCTGCTATGGGCCTCAGTTCAATCTTGCCATCAGTAAGCCTCACAAGGATTTCAGGCGAGGCGCCAATGAATTTTATATCCCCGAAATTAAGGTAAAACATGTATGGCGAAGGGTTTACACTCCTTAGCTGGCGGTAAAGCTGAAAATCCTCACCCTCTATTTCTCCTGTAAACTGCTGTGAAATGACAACCTGAATAACATCCCCGGCAACAATATATTCCTTTGCCTTTCTTACTGCATCCTCAAATGCCTCTTTTTTGAAATTTGACCTGAGCTCGGTTATTGTTACCCCCTTATCACTATCACAGACAGCCCTTTTTAATTTGGCAATGGTCTCATCAACCTCATGACATGCCTTTCTGTAACAATCCTCCATATCGCAACCATCTTCGAGACTGGCAAAGGATATTACCTTCATCATATGGGTAAGGTGATCAAATACGATCAGGTTCTGGCTGGCAGTAAA
This sequence comes from uncultured Desulfatiglans sp., assembly GCA_964460435.1. Classification (GTDB taxonomy): domain Bacteria; phylum Desulfobacterota; class DSM-4660; order Desulfatiglandales; family HGW-15; genus JAAZBV01. Next base: position 518 of record CAYWRH010000120.1, on the reverse strand, counting down.
GATAGATTCAGGAACTTCCCTGTCCAGCGGTGAAATACCCGGCAGCCGTTCCCATTTTCGTATAAGGTCATAATTGACATAGCCCACAAGCCCGCCCTGGAATGGCGGAAGATCAGGGCTCATTACAGGTGTATATCTGTGCGAGATATCCTTAAGCACATCAAATGGATTTCGCACATCCGTGATAACCTCTGTTTCTCCTCTCTTTTGGATCTCCATACAATTTTCACGGGTGAGGATGCTGATAAATGGTTTAAAACCGATAAAGCTGTACCTGCCCCACCTGCTGCCGCCGTCAGCGCTTTCCAGAAGGTATGAAAATGAACTGTCCCTTAGTTTCAGGTATGTTGATACAGGTGTCTCTATATCCGCAAGGAGTTCCTGATAAACAGGTATCAGGTTGCCATGCTGCGCCATCTGCTGAAAGTCTCTAAATGAAGGTTTCTTTTTCAATTGTTGCTCCTGAAATAAAAAAGGCCGTGAGTTAAAACCCACGGCCTTGTAATATTTTTACCGCG
>CAYWRH010000119.1:0-13738 GCA_964460435.1 uncultured Desulfatiglans sp. | reverse complement strand
TATATACTTAATAATAATATGGCTTATTATTAGTTAATATCAACAGGATGATTTTGACCATAAAATGAGTAACTTTTTAGCGTTGTCCACACCTTCAAGCAATAAGACTGTCAAATTCCGCAGCCTGACTCTTATACTGGCAATTGCCTTTGTCTCTCTCAGTTTCCTCGTGCTACTGATTTCAAGCGGGCTTGAACTCTATTTCAGCTACAACAATCAGAAAAAACAGGTCATTGCACAACAGCAGTTGATAGCGCGTGAGGCGGCCAATTCTGTAAAGTCATTTATCCAAAAAAAAATAGAGATACTTCAGGCTGCTGTTATACTGGGTCACCTCACCTCCCCAAATCAGGAAGAGCAGACACTTGTTATGGACAAGCTCCTTGGGCTGGACCCATCTTTCCGAAAACTTGTACTGTTTGACATAAATGGCCATGAGATATACAGGGCATCGCGTATATCAAGGCTTCTAGCTGACCAGCTCAAGCCAGAGGATGCGGAGATGATACGAATTGAGGTACAAAAAAGAAAGGTCTATATAAGTGATGTCTATATAGAGAGTTCAAACAGTGAACCGCTCATGAGAATTGCCATTCCGTTAATAGATGTTATGGGTGACTATCAGGGTTATATTACTGCTGAAATCAATCTCAAATTTATGTGGGATCTTGTCGGGGCCATGAAGATAGGCAAGACCGGGGTAGCCTTTGTTGTGGATAAACAGGGAAACCTTTTGGCCTTTGGTGATACGAGCAGGGTACTTAAAGGTGAAAACCTGAAGGATCTCCATGAGGTTTCCAGGTATATCCATTCAGATCGCACGACTGCTGAAACTGACAGCAATATCACAACAGGTATCATGAGAAATCAGGTGGTAGCCGTCCATGCTGCTATTCAAAACCCTGACTGGGCTGTTATTGTCGAGCTTCCTGCTGTTGAGGCATTCAGTGATATTATTGATTCGCTTCAAAGAACAATCATCTTTCTATTTTCATGCCTGCTCCTTGCTGTGCTTATAAGCATCTTTCTTTCTAAAAAGATCACAAAACCGTTAATTGATTTGAGGGATGCGGCAAAGAAAATAGGCGAGGGAGACCTTTCTTCACATATAGATATTGTATCAAATGATGAAATAGGCGAACTTGCAAAAAGCTTTAACCAGATGATAGAGGATCTTAAAAGGACAACTGTTTCAAGGGACAAGCTGGTCGAAGAGATCAATGAGCGTAAAAAGATTGAAACAGCCCTCATTGAAGCAAAAAAACAGGCAGAAGCTGCCCTTGAGGCAAAGGGTCAGTTTCTGGCGAATATGTCACATGAGATCAGGACGCCATTAAATGCCATTATAGGTTTTACAAGGCTCCTCAGGGAGACACGCCTTGATGAAGTACAGCAGGATTACCTCTCCACCATGCAGACAAGCGGTAATATGCTGCTTTCACTTATAAATGACATACTCGATTTCTCAAAGGTACAGGAGAATAAATATGAGCTTGAATCCATAGAGTTTGACTTCATGTATCTTATTGAGAGCATCTTCTCTATGATCAGGTCAAAGATGGTGGGCAGCGCTGTGGATGTCCTTTACCGGATGGAAAGCGGACCAAGATATTTCAGGGGAGACCCGACGCGAATCCGCCAGATACTTATTAACCTGATAGGCAATGCACTTAAATTTACTGAAAAGGGTGAGATATTCACCACTATCGGCCCTGCCCCTGAAGACACAATCGGGGAGGGCGAACCGGGCATGATGCGCACTCTCAGAATATCCATAAGAGACACAGGTATCGGTATCCCTGAGAGTAAAAAAGAGAGCATATTTGAGGCATTTGCACAGGCAGATGTCTCAACCACACGCAAATATGGCGGGACGGGTTTAGGTTTATCCATCACAAAATCATTTGTGGAAAAGATGGGAGGCAGGATATGGGTGGAATCAAGCGAGGGAAAGGGGAGCGAGTTTATATTTACACTGAAACTCGAACAGGCAAAGCCTATTATTGATAATGAGATTGAGCCGGTCAGTTATGATTCATTGAACGGTAAAAGGGTTCTTATTGTAGATGACAATATCCATGCAGGCGCAATATTCAGCGAATACTGTTCAACAGCCAAAATGGAGATTTTGCTTGTGGCCCGCTCAGGTGAAGAGGCGCTTCAATACCTTGCAGGAATAAGTATAATGCCTGACATCATCATAAGCGACATGATGATGCCGGAGATGGACGGGTATGGATTTATAGAAAAGATCAGGGGCGATGATAGATTAAAAGATCTGAAGATAATTGCCGCCACATCAGAGGCAATACCCGGTCAGTCCTTGAACGCCAGGATAAAGGGGTTTGACGGGTATCTATCAAAACCGATATTAAGAAAAGAGATGATAAATGTAATAAGAACCGTCCTGGGCGATAAACGGAGGGAGAAAAGCAATATAGTAACAAGGCACATGGCAGAGGAGATATCATACAAGGGGTTGAAGGTAATGGTTGTCGAGGATAACCCCACAAACATGAAGCTGATGGATAAACTTTTAAGCAAGTATGGGATTATTATAGACAAGGCCAGAAACGGCAGAGAGGCGGTTGAAATGCTCAGGAAGGAAAATAACTATAATATAATCTTTATGGACATGCAGATGCCCGAGATTAACGGGACCGATGCTACAAGGATCATACGCAGGGAGATATGCAAGGATACCCCTATCATTGCCCTTTCAGCCGCTGTACTTAAGGAAGACCGTGAAAATGCCATTGAGGCCGGCATGAATGATTTTCTGGAAAAGCCTGTAAATGTTGAGAAGCTTAAGGAGATTCTCAAGAAATATTCCAGATAGTGTGCATCCACAGTAACTGACCTTTTTGTATACAAGCCAGTCAGTTTTTAGCATTCAGCAAAAGATGTTTTATTCCATTGCTGCAATAAATGGCAGGTTCCTGTATTTTTCATTATAGTCAAGGCCATAACCTATCAAAAACTTATCAGGCACATCAAAACCCGAATAGTCGCACCTTACAAGGCACGATGGATTTCTCGCCTCTTTCTTGTCAAGCAGGGCGCATATCCTTATGGATCGGGGGGCTTTCTCTTTAAGATGTTCGACAATCCGGCTGACAGACATACCGGTGTCAATAATATCCTCCACAAGGAGTATATCCCTCTCTTTTACAGGCACGGAAATATCATGTCTTATCTCTACATTTCCGGAAGACTCTTTCTTGCCATTATAGCTTGATATTGATATAAAATCGGTGGTAAGCGGAAGGTCAATTTTTCTTATCAGGTCAGCAAAAAAAGGAAGTCCCCCCTTGAGGACACATATTGCCATAAGTTCTCTATCAGCATAGTCAATGGTTATCTTTTTGCCAAGCTCTTTTACCCTCTCCTGTATCTGCTCAGAAGAGAGGATCACTTCATGGGGAAAGGTCAGGATGTTCATAGTATATTTCAATCCTCTATCTCCTGATAAATTATACTCCCGCAGGATTTACAGTGCGAGGCATCCCTGTCATGATATCTCAATCCGCAACTCTTGCATATTACATCCCTTTTTGTTGCCATATGAACCCATTCCTTAACAATCTGACTTGCCTGCCAGGGTATGAGAATAATGCCTGATATTATCATTATAACCGTGACCATCCTGCCGCCGCCTGTAACAGGATAAATATCCCCAAAACCAACAGTGGTAAGTGTGACAACAGTAAAGTAAAAGGCATCTCCAAATGTTTTAACATTGGGGTTTGCGCCCTTTTCAAATAAGAGAAAGCATCCTGAAGATATAAAAAAGATCATAAATATGATCATGAAAAGTTTAATGACCCTGAGCACATGCATTGTAAGGTTGCCAAAGAAAAATTCCGGGGTGGCGAGAAAGCGAAAAAACCTGAATATCCTGAATACCCTTATTATCCTTATAAATTGAATAAAGTTCATATCGTGATTAAGCCCCAAATATGGGAAAATGATAAGGATAAGCGTAGGCAGAATTGAGATAAGATCCAGTATGCTGTAGATATCAACTAGCTGTCTTGCCCTGTTCTCAGAGCCATAAAGCCTTGCCACATATTCAATTACAAAGAGAAATACTATTGCCTTTTCTATCTGCCAGAGCAGGGATAGTGTATCCTGAGATACCACATAGGTTTCTATGACCAGAATGGCACAGATAAGGAGATTCATCATAATAATGAAAATATCTATTATCTTTCCAAGAGGGGTCTTGCTGTCAACCAGATAAAACTGAAGTGTTTCCCTGAAGCCATTCTGCATGATCAATTATTCCTTTTATTTTAACTTACAGATTATAACTCTCTTTGGGGATCCTATATGTCAGATCATATGCCACCCTTTCCGCCTGCTTCATGCTGAGATGGTGTTCTGCCACAAGCCTTGCAAGATATGATGCATCCACACGCCTTGCCATGTCATGTCTTGCAGGGATAGACAAAAATGCCCTTGTGTCGTCATTGAATCCGACAGTATTATAAAAACCTGCTGTCTCTGTGACAGACTCCCTGAAGCGCATCATGCCCCCGGGGCTGTCATTGAACCACCATGCAGGGCCAAGCCTTAGGACAGGATAATATCCAGCCAGTGGCGCAAGCTCACGTGTATACCTGGTATCATCAAGGGTAAAAAGGATAATCCTCAATTTTTTTTCATGGCCATAACGCTCCAGCAGAGGCCTTAAGGCCCTTACATATTCGGTTTCAACCGGTATATCAACCCCTTTGTCACGTCCAAAGCGTTTAAAAACAAGGCTGCTATGGTTCCTGTATACACCGGGGTGTATCTGCATCACAAGCCCGTCTTCAATACTCATACGGGCCATCTCCATAAGCATGTGGCCCTGAAATTCCCTTGCCTCATCCTTGTCAATTGTGCCTTTCATGGCCTTATCAAAAAGCGTCTGCATCCTCTCATCTGAAACATCCGCTGTATAGGCCTCAAGGCAGCCATGATCTGTTGAAACAGCGCCCATCTCTTTAAAGAACAGCCTGCGTTCCTGAATCGCATCAAGGTAATTTCTGTATGTCGTATTATTTCCGCACAGTTTTTCCACCCCGGTTAGAAATGACTCATGCAGAGGGTCTATTATGGAGTCAGGCCTGAAGCACGGAATTACCCTTCCATTCCATTCGTCTCTTATCTTCTTATGGTGAATGAGATCGCTGTCTGGTTCATCTGTGGTGCTTAATACCTCTATCCTGAACCTTTTATAAAGAGTTCTTATCCTGAATTTTTCGGTTTTAAGTTTATTATCAATAATATTGTATATGGAATCAGCTGACCCTTCATCAAGCTCCTCTTCTATATCGAATATCTTGCTGAATATATAGTCAAGCCACATCCTTGTAGGTGTTCCTAAATACAGATGGTAATTTTTAGCGAAGATATGCCATATCTTGCGGGGGTCTTTTTCATATGGGGTATTATCAATGGATTTCACACCCAGCTCCGCATGTGTATAACCCTGAGAGCAGAGCATCCTTATGAGGTAATGATCCGGCACAATAAAAAGTGCGGCTGGATCAGTAAACCTAATATTTTCAGCATACCATGCAGGGTCAGTATGGCCGTGCGGGCTTATAATGGGCAGCCCCTTTATCTGATGATATATGGCACGGGCAATATCACGAGTTTTCTCTTCTGCCGGAAAGAGCCTGTCTTCATCCAGGAGCGCCATGTCTATCTCACCATCCTTGTGTCTGTGCCATTAATAAGGTTTTCCACCTCTGACAAGCCTGACATAGAGTTATCTCCGGGTGTTGTCATGGTGAGTGCGCCATGCGCAGCGCCATATTCTACTGCCCTCTGAGGATCATCATATCTCATCATCCCGTAGATGAAGCCGGATGCGAAACCATCACCACCGCCCACACGGTCAAATATCTCAAGGTTATATCTCCGGGTTGCCTGATAAAAGCTATCCTTTACCCTGCATACAGCTCCCCAGTCATTTATGGAAGCAGACCTTGCATTTCTGAGGGTTGGCGCTATTATTTTTATTCCAGGATAATCAGTCAGAATGCTATCGGTTATCTCACTGAACATCACCATATCGATATTTACCGGATTATCTTTTATGGGGGCTGTTTCATATCCGAGCCTTGCTGTAAAGTCCTCAATATTTCCAAAGAGCACATCCACATATTCAAGGATATGCCTGTTTATCTCCTTAGCCCTCTTATATCCACCTGTCTTATTCCACAGGCTGGCCCTGTAGTTCAGATCATAGGAGATGATGGTTTTGTATTTTTTGGCGGCACACATTGCCTCTTCTATAACACCCGGTGTTGTTTCTGAAAGGGCGGCAAATATGCCGCCGGTATGGAACCACCTGACACCGCATTTGCCAAATATATGTTCCCAGTCAATATCACCCCTTTCAAGCTGGGAGGCGGCAGTATTTCCCCTGTCTGAAACACCGACAGCGCCACGGATGCCAAAACCCCTTTCAGTAAAATTAAGCCCGTTTCTTACGTCCCTGCCGCATCCGTCATACTCACGCCAGATAATAAGGGAGGCATCAACGCCTCCCTGAAGTATCAGATCTTCAATAAGCCTGCCAATCGCATTATCTGCAAAGGCGGTCACAACAGCTGTTCTCATGCTGAAACATCTTCTTAAGCCCCTTGCAACATTGTATTCACCGCCGCCTTCCCATACCTTAAAACTTCTTGCTGTATGTATCCTGCCCTCACCCGGATCAAGGCGGAGCATCACCTCACCCAAAGAGACAAGATCATATCTGCATTCCTCTGGTTTTTTTAATTCAAGCACAGCCATTGTTTCACCTCTTAACCTCTGGCAAGGCTGACAGCCTCTTTTGTCAGCCTGATAATCTCCCTGAAATTGCCACTATTGATGAGACCCCTCTCCACCATCCAGCTGCCCCCTACAGCAATCACACTGGATAGTGAAAGATAGTCCATCATGTTACTTTTGTTTATCCCTCCTGTGGGTATAAACCTCATCATTGGATACGGGGCGCTCATTGCCCTGATAGCGCCTGCCCCGCCGAAACTCCCGGCAGGAAAATATTTGACAGTGGTAAGGTCATAATCAAGCGCCATACCAATATCTGTTGGCGTACATGTACCGGGTATAACAGCAATATTGTTATTAAGACAGTATTCAACAACCTTCGGGCTGAAACCTGGTGTAACAATATAACCTGCGCCCATATCACAAGCCTTTTTTACCTGATCCACCTTCAGCACAGTACCGGCACCCAGAAGCACCTCTTTTCTGAAACCTGCTATTTTATTGATAGCAGTATAGGCATCATCTGTGCGCAGGGTAATCTCAGCGCAGGGAAGAGAAGCCTCAATAAGCGCATCAGCCAGGTCAAGTGTATATTCAACCCTCTCGATTGTAATGACCGGGATGATTTTAAGTTCGTCAAACCGTTTAAAAATATTGAATGAATCCATAGATCCTGCCTGTTATCTTTTTATTTGAAAGGAATTGCGTGAGGATACAATAATCCTTTTTTTTCATCAATATTTTTGATTGTTATTGAACTTATTCTTGACAGAAAACAGGTATAATTATTATAGATAGCTCCGCTTATTTTAAAAATGATCTTCATTTTAAAGGAGAACAGATATGGAAAAATGCCCCTGCGCAAGCGGAAAAACATATGAGGAGTGTTGCGAGCCCTTTATCAAGGGTATAAAGGAGGCCGAGACAGCAGAAAAACTTATGAGGGCAAGATACAGCGCCTTTGTGAAGGCTGACATAGATTATCTCTATAAAACCGTCTCCCCTGCCCAGCAGAAGGACTTTAATGTAGAAGAGACAAGGGACTGGGCAAAGAATTCTGAATGGAAAGGGCTTGAGATCGTAGAGACAATTGACGGCGGCCCTGATGATGAAAAGGGCACAGTGGAATTTGTTGCCAGGTTTAAACAGAATAAAAAGGATATAACCCATCATGAACTTGCCTCATTTGAAAAGATAGACGGTAAATGGATATTCATGGATGGTGTTGTGCCAAAACCAAAACAGGTGATACGTGAAACACCAAAGATAGGCAGGAATGATCCCTGCCCATGCGGGAGCGGCCTTAAATACAAAAAATGCTGCGGCAAATAGCATTAATCATTTACAGGTATTGATCTATTACGCTGTATAATTCATTGGGGTTAATAGGCTTTGAGATGTAGCTATCCATGCCTGCCTCCAGGCATTTTTCCCTGTCTCCCTTCATTGCGTGTGCAGTAAGGGCGATGATCTTTACATCATGATTCAAAACCTTTGATTCAGGTCTCCTGATAACAGCCGTAGCCCTGTATCCGTCCATTACGGGCATCTGGATATCCATTAGCACAATATCATAGTTGATTATTTCAAGGGCCTTAATAGCCTCCTCCCCGTTTGCCACAGCATCAGCCTGAAACCCGAATTTTTCAAGAAGCCTCAATGCAAGCTTCTGGTTTATTATATTATCCTCAGCAAGCAGGATTCTGACCTTCTTGACCCTGTCATCAGAGAGTGTATGGCGGGTAACAAGAGGCTTTTCATATTGATTTTCCACTGAGCGATTTCTTGCAAGCACAGTAACTATACAGTCAAAGAGCTGGTTTCTGCCTATAGGCTTTATAAGGTACCCGTCAAACCCGATCCTCTTCATTGCGGTGTAATCGCCTCTGATGCCTCTTGAGGTGAGCATGATCATCCTTGTGTTCTTGAGGGCAGGATCGGCCTTGATATTTCTTCCCAGCTCGATCCCGTCTGTGCCTGGCATCTGCATATCTGTAATGATCAGATCATAGGGGGCGCCAGCCTTTGATACCGCATTAAGCAGTTTTAATGCGACTTCAGCGCTCTGTGCCTCATCATAGGTTAAACCCCATTTTGAGAGATATCCTCCAAGAATCTTCAGATTTGTATTGCTGTCATCAACGATAAGCACCCGTTTGTTTTTTATCTCATCAGGAACGAGAGGTTCATCATCTTTAATGTTTATCTGTTTTTCAAAAACAGCAGTAAACCAGAAGTTGGACCCCTTGCCCGGTTCGCTATCCATGCCGATTTCACCGCCCATCATCTCTGCTAGCTTTTTCGAGATGCTCAGGCCCAGGCCTGTGCCGCCGTATCTTCTGGTAGTTGAGGCATCCACCTGCTGAAAAGACTGAAACAGCTTCCTGGCATCTGACCGGGATATGCCAATACCCGTATCTTTTACCTCAAACCTGATCTTGGCATGGGTATCTGTTTCATTAACAAGTGTCAGGCTGGTTGTAATCTCGCCCTCTTTTGTAAATTTGACCGCATTGTTAACCAGGTTGATAAGTATCTGTCTGAGTCTGCCAGGGTCGCCCTTTAACATAGAGGGTATGTCATGGTCTATAAAATATGAAAACTCAAGGCCCTTTTCATGGGCATTTACAGATGGTATCTCCATTGCCTCACTTATGGCATTTCTCAGGTTGAATTCAAGTATCTCTATATCGAGCTTTCCTGCCTCTATCTTTGAAAAATCAAGTATGTCATTAATTATTGAAAGGAGTGAATCCGCACTCTTTCGTATGGTATGCACATATTCCTGCTGCTCACTATTCAGAGGCGTATCAAGAAGCAGGCTGGTCATGCCTATCACGCCGTTCATCGGCGTCCTTATCTCATGGCTCATATTGGCCAGGAATTCGCTCTTGTACTGACTGGCCTCTTCCGCTGTCTTGACTGCCTCCATGAACCTTTTTTCTGCCTCCTTGCGCTCTGTTATATCCCTCACAAGGCCGCATATATATTTTTTTTCTCCGGATTCAAAAAGTGAGAGCCGTATCTCAACAGGAAAGGTTGAACCGTCCTTGCGTCTATGTATGCCCTCCCTTGTAACAGGCACACCGGGGGTCATCTGATCAAGGAGTATTACATTTTTTTCAGGAACCACACTCTCATCTATTCTTACCATGGATGTAGACAAAAGTTCATCACGAGTATAACCAAGGCTGTCACAGGCATGCTGGTTTACCTCAATGATGTTGTCATTAAAATCAGTTATAAAAATCGCATCCTTTGTATGCTGCACCATATCACGAAAGCGTTTTTCCCTTGAAACAAGCTCCAATTCCCTTTCCTTTTCAGCGGTGACATCATTGATCATGCTTAAAATAACAGATCTTCCCATATAATCTATTTTTGTGGAATAGACGTGATGATAGACCTTTTTGCCATCAGGCCTTATAAAGCAAAAAACCGTATCATTTCTGGGTTCATTTATATCCACCTCATCACACAGATCATGCTCATCAATTATGTTTTCAGATGAATAGGCTGCTATTTCGGATATATGTTTTCCCTTGACATCATTAATGTCATTCATGCCCATCATTTTGACATATGCGTTATTGGCAAAAAGAATTATACCCCTGTCAATTATGATTATCCCGTTAGGTATCAGGTCTATGATTGCCCTGTATCTGGCCTCGCTCTCCATCATGGCCTTTTCGGCCACCTTCTGTTTTGTATTGTCAATATGGACAGCCTGGATTAGTCTTCTGCCATCTATATCCATCGGGACATAGCTGATAAGCATACTCCTGAGATCACCGTTTTTTGTCCTGTGGAGGGTCTCAAAGACATATGAACCTCTTTCGTTTTTCACACCTCTTTTGGAGATAGTGCCCTGATTGACACTGCTGTCAATATCCTGGATAAAAAGCTCACTAAACTCTTCTCGGGTATAACCAAGCATGTTGTGGGCCACATCATTAAACTCGATTATCTTGCCTGTAAGGGAATCTATCATACAGATGCCGATACCGGCATGATTAAAAAAGGATTGAAATTTCTTTTCATTTGCAAAAAGCTTGCTGTTTAATGCCTCAAGCTCTTCAACCCTTTTTTCCAGTTCATCATATGTAGGTTTGACCTGCATCTCTGTACCCCCTATAAAAAAGATACCTGCCAATATCTATTTACTATAACAAACAAAAACTCAAGTATAATTTGAGATATTAAAACAGTGGATCATTTTTGAAAAGCATTTCCTCATTACTGACCGGGTGTTTGAATGTAAGGCTGTATGCATGAAGAAGCAGTCGCTCTCCGGGTTTTACATGGCCGTAGAGCCTGTCGCCAACAATGGGGCACCCAAGCCCCATCGGGTGGGATGCATGTACCCTGATTTGATGTGTACGTCCTGTTAAAGGTGTAAAGAGCACCCTGGTGCGGTTACCTGTTACCCCAATCTTTTCCCAAAGGGTTATGCCGCTTCTCCCGTGGATTGGATCATATATCTGAAAGGGTCTGTTTGAAATATCCACACGAAGGGGCAGATTGATCTCCCCGCCCTCCTTTTCAACAATGCCGTCAAGAACGGCAATGTATTGCTTTTTTACCTTTCTGTCCTGAAACTGAATGGAGAGATTTCTGTGTGCATCCTTTGTTAATGCAAAGACCATGATGCCTGATGTATCCATATCAAGGCGATGAACAGCCGGCTGTTTGATGCATCCTGGAAACATATCTCTTATGCGGTTGGCAAGGCAATCCTGTTTGTCAGCCCCTTTACCCGGCACAGACAAAAGACCATCGGGTTTGTTGACCACCACAATGGATGAATCCCTGTATATTACAGTAGGTTTATTCATCATCAGACCTGTCTGAATTGGCTCCGCAAAGCATGAAGCCAATTAATGGCAGGCACTTTTCCATGCACGGGCCGTAAAAATTACCCTGAACACGTGTTCCTGAAGGATTTGTCTTTCCCCAGAATATCTCCGCAAGAGATATTGGCAATAGATTCATTTTGGCGGCTGCATTTAAAAGCTTGGGGCCGCAGCAGTCGCCCGCTCCAGCAGGTATGCCATTTTTAAAGAAAGCGGTAATGGGCCTTACCTCTGATCTGAAATTATGCACACGGTAGAGCCCGTGTATCTCTTTCATGAGGCCCTGTGACAGTCTTTTACGTTTATCTATCAATTGGGCTCTATCTTGTTCATTTGAAATCTTGTTGATAAGTTTACCAAGCTGCTTTATCTCTTTATCAACGTTCTCGACAATCATATCAAACTCTTTAGTGTCAAACAGGGGAGGTACCCATCCCCTTACATACCATACCCCATTATATTGTCCTGAAAAGGCCTTTAGGATATGTGACTTTCCACCAGCGTCTGCACACTCAAGCACACCAAACATCTGGCCCCTGGCCTCCCCTTTAATATAATCAAGCGTCAGCCTGGGGTCTGAATTGCCTTCAGGGGCATCTATATCTATAGTGCCCTTTTCTTCAAGGGTATTCATCAGATCAATGCAGTATTGTTTTGCGCCTTCCTGTTCCAGATAATGGATACTTTGACACGAATTGCAGTATCCATAGGTGTTTGATTCTATATCCTGATCATATATTTTATTAATATTATTTAACACCTGTTAATTTCCGTCCCAGCCTGCGAGCCTTGCCCAGAGCCACCATGCCGCATATGCCTTTTGATTGGCATTCAAGGGCTCACTGTGTGCTGATGAGCAGTTATACCAGTCCACCCCTTCAGTATGGCTCGCCTGCCACTCCCTGGCCCAGTTGCCGCCATTATAATCACAACTGTCTGTAACATCCAGATCACCATAATATTCGCCATCAGGGTCATAGCTCTCTATATCTTCAAAATCATACAGTATTTTTCCATTGGCCTCACAAAAATTTCTGATCTGGAGGTTCCTCTGATGCAGATTTCCATCAAGTCCTGTTCCGTTTGTGTGCCCTGTCATATAAACAAACATCACATCAGGGTAGTCGGACTCAAGGTCATCCATCAGGTTGAGATACTGGTTTATCTCCTCTTCAGTGCCGTCTGCCTGGCCGCACCACGACCACATAATAACATTTACCTCAGGATGGGCATCAAGATAGCTGCGCGTAGCATTGGCCCAGGCTGTGCGGTTGGGATTTCCAAGATCGTTTGCACCTGAGAATGGCGAATCACGCAGGTCAAGGGCATTGTTAGTCCCGCCGCTGTTCCATCTGTAGGTGGCGCCTCCATAGGGTGCGTGAGCAAAGGTTGTTAATCCGCTCATTCCTGTTGTTATCTGGCTTCCATGAGAAGTATGGCCATAGGCTATATGAAGCTCATCCTTTGCCGCCTCTATATATTCAAGCGGAACCATCGCAAGATCCGTATTTTTATGATCAATAATTATAGCGCCTGTATTAAGGGGATCAGATGTATCATTATTATTGTTGTCTGACGGCGGCGCAGTATGTGTTCCGGGCGTAACTGGAACAGCATCCTGGGTGTCTCGTTCTCCGGAGTTGCAGGAAATGGTAACACAGAGAATCATCATTAATAGTATCAAAAGGGAATTTTTTATTATTAACGGTCTCATTTTAATATTCTCCTCTCTTATATTTATACTGTTTTATCTTCCGCACAGCAACCCTCTATTTCAGGGTTAATGGCCAGACACTTTTAATGTAATTTTGATTACCCGAAATATAATTGTAATACCTTCAGGCATTTTTCATACCACTATTACCAAAAAGGTAAAATTCACATATGGTTACACCATATTTTTTATTTTGAAAGCGCCCAAATCCCCTGATAGCATGGATTCTCATAGATTCATGGCAGTGAAGACCATATTTTAGTTTTTTCAGCAGGTTAAAATTTTTGCCCTTTCAGCATCGGAACAGTGTTGAATTGTATGGATTTATAGACAATCTTCTTGTCTGAAAGTGTACAAAAACAGCAAGTTTCCTTCTGCCGATTTTGCTTCGTATATT
>CAYWRH010000118.1:0-13851 GCA_964460435.1 uncultured Desulfatiglans sp. | reverse complement strand
CAAGGCGGGTTGAATTGCATTATTATTGAAAGCTCTCATCAAAATTTTTCAATATGGATTTATATAGAAAAAATAGATAATGAAGGTGTAAAAATGAGATATTTTTGTAGATAAATTTATTAGATTGAGAAGACAAACAGTAACTATAATCAATGTGTTACGAAGACAGCACCACGATGAACGTTGATGCGGTCTATGTTTAGCACTTTACTTCAGATCATGATACATACAAATCAAGAGGATATAAAATGAAAAAGCTTTCAGTACGCCAAATAGTATTATGTTTTTCAGTAATAATCCTCGTTCTATGCTTTGTATTTTCCGGATATACTCAAAATATGCCTGATTCGAAAACTAATTCGGAAGAAAATTTTGTACAGGTAAAGGGTACAAAACTCTGGTATAAAATTGAAGGTAAAGGGGAAGCGCTTTTACTTATTGCAGGTGGGCCTGGATTATCACATAGCTATTTTCAGCCTTATTTTTCTGTCTTGTCTGATTTTTATCGGATTATCTATTTTGATGCCTTCGGATGCGGTAAGTCTGATCGTGCAAAATCTCCAAATGAATACACATTTGAGCGAGATGTTGATGACATTGAGGGAATACGCAAGGCATTGAATTTAGAAAAGATCAATGTTTTGGGGCATTCATATGGCGGTCTGGTAGCGCAAGCTTATGCCTTAAAATTATCCAAATTCGGTTAAGAGGTTGATTCTGGTAAATACTCTATTCAATGCAGAGATGTGGCAAGCTGGTAGCGAATATTATAATAATGAAATAGAAAATCAATATCCAGAAATATGGGAAAAGTTACAAGCGTTAAGAGCTCAAGGGTTCCGTTCAAATGCTAAAGAACATCAAGAACTGTTGGCAAAAGTTCCTATGGGGCTTATGTACTTTTATGACGCATCAAATGCGGATAATTTGCCACTTGAATTCAATCCGGATGTTTTTTATTCAATGGCAGGAGATGATGCTGATTTTTTAATAGGAGGAGATATTTCCAAGCTCGATTTTCGAACTCAGTTGAAAAATCTAAAAATGCCAATATTAATCTTTGCTGGTCATTTCGATAGAATTATTACAGTAAGGTTCGCAATTCAGTTTAAACAGTATGCTCCTCAAGCGACATTCGTCATGTTAGAGAAGTCTGGACATTTCACTTTTATTGAAGAAAACAATATGTTTTTTGATACTTTAAAAATATTTTTATCTAAATGATTTTTTAAGTATATAAAGTCTGATGACAGGACGCATAGCGTCAAATCAAACGTTTACACTGTGATCGTGGGAATGAGCGGGGTACAATCTACCTGCCTTATATATCAATCCATTTTTCTATTGGAACAGCTTCATAATTATTAAACCTTGTCAATAAACTCTCCGGAGCAACATCAACAAGCAGCATATCTTTATGTTCTTTTCGGATAAACCGCTGATCCACAGCATTTTCCAGAAATGTGAGCATACTGTCATAGTACCCGCATATATTCAAAATGCCGCAGGGTTTTGTATGATACCCCGGTTGCGCCCATGTAAGCAACTCAAATATCTCCTCTATAGTACCCATACCTCCGGGCAGCGCTATAAAACCGTCTGAGAGGTCAAACATCATGGTCTTTCGTTCATGCATGGTTGAAACAATATGGAGTTCTGTCATGAGGAATCTTATAAGAGTAAATATTAAATCCCTTATCAAATAAAGAGGTTTATATAGATAATTATATATGGTATAGTTAGCCCCATCTTCTTCAGACACAGATACATTTCAGTGATTCATAGGAGTAAACATTATGTCTTTTGCGGTTGATCTCCCTGTGATAAATATAATGATTGTTGATGATGACCCGGCCATTGGCGAACTTATTGCCAATTTTGTGAGCCGCGAGGGCCATAACCCTGTAATATGCACACTGCCTAGCGAGGCGCTTGATCACATAAAAAAAAGGCCATTTCATATCGCATTTATCGACATTAACATGCCGGTCATGGGTGGTATAGAGCTTGCGTCAAACCTGAAAAAGGATAATCCTGAACTTGAGGTGGTTTTTATTACAGGGTTCGGGACATTTGATAATGCGATCCAGGCAATAAAGGTGGGGGCGTATGATTATCTTAGAAAGCCCTTTGGCATCAGCGAGCTTAACCTCTGTGTCAAACGGTTTCAGGAGCGCCTTCTCTTAAAGGAACAGGTCAAGATAGCTGAACAGAGATATTACAATCTGGTACAGAATATCCCCTGCCTAGTATTTGTCGTAAGGGAGGATCTTGAGCTTGAATTTATAAACAGGGCATGCGAACCCATGCTTGGCTTTTCTACTGAAGAGGCATCTGCCGCACCGGGGTGGCTCATGGAAAGGATACATCAGGATGACCGCCCGCGTATAAGGGAGACCTTTAACAGGGCCTTTCAGTCCCAGAACTACAGGTTTTCCGAGGAGTGCCGCATGATACAGAAGGGCGGCCGTCTAATTAATGTCATGATTGGCTCCATAACCGGGGTAAAGCCTATGGTTGGAGGCGCTGCAAATACCATAAAAGGCATGATTGTGGATATTTCAGACCGTGTTGTTCTTGAAAAGGAGATCATACAGAAGGAAAAACTGAAGCTTTTAAGCTCTATATCCGCAGAGGTTGCGCATGGCATCAGGAATCCCCTTGTCTCTATTGGCGGTTTTGCAAGACGTCTCAGAAAAAGGTTCCCTGATCTGCCTGAGGGCGACATTATATTAAAGGAATCAAAACGTCTTGAAGGTATACTTAAACGAATAGCAGAATACCTTAAGCCTGTTGAGGTGAATTATGAAGAGTGCCAGATAAACAGCCTCATCTCCTTCTGTGTTGAAAGGTATCTATCGGAAACAGCCCCAAAGAGGGTGAATATCCGCCTTGCCCTTGACAGCAACCTTGCACCTGTAAAGACAGACAGGGATATTGTTATAGGGACATTTGCCGAACTGCTCAGGACATCAGGAAAAGAGAATGACAATGGCAATGAAGTTACAATAAAGACATATGAAAGTGATAATAACTGCCATATAGAATTCAAAAACAGAGTCTCTAATACAAAGGAAGAAAACCCTGATATGTTTTTTCTTCCATTCAACAGCAGCGAAAGGGATTTCAGCCTGCCCCTTTCATACAGACTTTTAAAGGACATAGGTGGTCTCCTGTCATATGCACAGGAAGAAAAGGATATGGTATTTACCGTATCCCTGCCAAAAAAACCCGTAATATCAGGGCTATCCGGTATTGCGCCCCTTTTATAGCGCTAAATGATCGTCGTAATGACCCTTTAAAACAGCCCTTTAGCCATTCTGTTTTTACAGGGTTTCACCCACTGAAACGCCTCTAAAATGGCATGGTTTATGCTACCATATATATAATTATTATTGACAGTCTTGAAGCCATTTATTATTTACCTTATCCGGCTTGATTATTGGGTAAATTATAATTAGCTTTGAACCTGTTTGTTTTTTAAAATAGCAGGGTTACCTGAAGGTAATTATGTAAAAGACTTATTCCGGTATTAAATTACTTCTGTTTTTCCATGTTTGTCTCCATCCGGAAAGGGCTGGTTCAGGTTAAGAAGACGGCTTTCAGATGTCAGAATTCAGACATATTTCCTTTATCAAAACTGATGGATTCAAATGAGACTGAACACCGGAAAAAAGGCTGATTATGATGCGGGCAGGGTATATTAAATCTGTGATAACAACTTATTATGAAGGTATTTTATGAAGACTACAGTTGAAGAAATCAGTTCTGTAAAAAAGAAAATCCTGGTTGAGATAGAGGCAAAGGATGTTGATCAAAAGATAGATAGCGTATTTAAAAAATATGCCAAAAATGCAAAGATAAAGGGTTTCAGGCCCGGCAAGGTCCCTGTGAAAATGGTTGAAAGATACTATGGCGACCAGGTGCTTGAGGATGCAGCCACTGATATTGTACGTGAGACACTGGCTAAGGCCATCCATGAAACAGAGGTATATCCTTTGAGCATGCCTGTTTTGGAAGATGCTGAAATTATAAAGAGGGGCCAGGATTATAAATATTCAGTTATCATAGAGGTTAAGCCCGAGTTTGAAATTTCGAACTACCGCGGCGTAAAGGTAGAAAAGGATAAATTAATAGTTAGCGATGATGATGTAGAGGCCCAGGTAAAGGCCATATTAAAGGCCCATGGCAAGCTTTCTCCTGTAATCGAAGAGAGGGGCATTCAGAAGGAGGACTATGCGGTAATCAACTACCAGGGTTTTGAAGGCGAAAATGCCATTGAGGGCATGAAGGCTGAAAACTACTCCATATATATAGGCGGGGGAAATTTTTATCCAGGCTTTGAAGAGGAGCTTATAGGGCTAAGGAAAGGGGATAAAAAGGAATTCACCATAAGTTTCAAGGATGACTATATCAATCCGAAGCTCAGGGGTAAGCAAGTCAGGTTCACCGTTGAGGTGACCGACATAAAGAGCATAGACCTCCCTGCCCTGGATGATGCCTTTGTCAAGGGGCTTGGACTTGAATTTGATACTGTTGATGCGCTCAAGGCAAGGATAAAGAGTGATCTAATCTCCCGCGAGGAGAAGAGAATAGAGACAGACTTAAGGAATAAAATAGTTAACACAATATCAGACAGCGTTAATTTTGACCTCCCTGAAAGCCTGGTGGAAAGCGAGATTGAGGCATCCATTGATAATATGAAGAATAATTTCATGCGTTCGGGCGCATCATTTGAAAAGCTGGGGTTGAGTCATGACAGAATGAAGTCCGAGTTCAGGCCCATAGCAGAGAGAAATATAAAGGCATCTCTCATCCTTGGCAAGATCGCAAGCCTTGAAAAACTTGAGGTTGAGGAAAAGGATATTTCTGACAGCTTTGAGCAAATGGCAAAGGAATCAGGCCACCCGGCTGAGGAGTTGCGTAAATTTTATGAGGCAAACGACTATATGGAGGGGCTGAAGCAGACCCTCCTAAAGGAAAAGACCTTGAAATATCTGGTTGAAAATGCTAGCGTTACCGAGGTTGAGCCAATTAAACGGGCTGAAAAATAACAGGAAGTTTAACAGGTTATCTAAAGTATTGCGGGTTAACCTTTATGTGATTATAACGATGATAAATTAAGGAAAGAGAACAGGATATGCTGATACCAATTGTTGTTGAGCAGACGAATCGCGGTGAAAGGTCATATGACATATACTCACGGCTCTTGAAGGAGCGCATTATCTTTATAGGTGAACAGGTTGAAGACCATATGGCCAATACTGTAATTGCCCAGCTTCTTTTTCTGGAGTCTGAAGATACTGAAAAACCCATAACCATGTATATCAATTCCCCGGGCGGTTCTGTAACAGCGGGACTCGCTATCTATGATACCATGCAATATATTAAACCCGATGTCTCCACCCTTTGTATGGGGCAGGCATCCAGCATGGGGGCTCTTTTGCTTGCAGCAGGCGCAAAGGGTAAAAGGCTTGCCCTTCCCAACTCAAGGATTATGATCCATCAACCCCTTGGAGGCGCACAGGGTCAGGCCACAGATATAGAGATACAGGCCAGGGAGATTGTGAAGGTAAAAAATACCATCCATAAAATCCTTGTTGAGCACACAGGACAACCAATAGAAAAGATCCGTGAAGACACTGAAAGGGATTATTTTATGGACGCTGCCCAGGCTATGGAATATGGGATAATTGACAGGGTAATAAAGTCAAGAGAGTCAAAAGAAGAAAAAAAAGAAAAGTAGAGGTTTTGTTATGCAAAAAAAAGATAATTCAGGTAGTGATCTGCACTGCTCCTTTTGCGGAAAGAGTGAAGATGAGGTAAAAAAACTCATTACCGCCTCATCATCGGTTTACATATGTGATGAGTGTGTACAACTCTGCACCGAAATCATTGCCGAGGAGTATGGAAACGAAAAGGAAGCAGACCTGGACCTTCCAAAGCCCTACCAGATAAAGGCTGCCCTTGATGACTATGTAGTAGAGCAGGAAAAACCAAAAAAGATCCTTTCGGTTGCTGTTCACAACCATTACAAAAGGATTCATTCAAATGTCAAGCTGGATGATGTTGAGATCCAGAAGAGCAACATCCTCCTTATCGGGCCAACAGGTTCAGGGAAGACCCTCCTTGCCCAGACCCTTGCAAGGATATTAAAGGTGCCATTCACCATAGCGGATGCGACAACCCTCACAGAGGCGGGATATGTGGGAGAGGATGTTGAAAACATCATCCTCAACCTTGTACAGACAGCCGATTACGAGGTGGAGAACGCCTGCAAGGGGATCGTATATATAGATGAGATCGATAAGATCGCCCGCAAGTCTGACAGCCCCTCAATAACAAGGGATGTGTCAGGAGAGGGCGTTCAACAGGCGCTTCTGAAGATAATAGAGGGGACAATGGCCAGCATACCGCCAAAAGGAGGCAGAAAACATCCGCAGCAGGATTTCCTAAAGGTGGATACAACAAATATCCTCTTTATATGCGGAGGCACATTTACCGGTCTGGACAGGATCATCAGAAATCGTATCGGCAGCAAATCCATGGGCTTTGAGGCCAATGTTGATTCAAACGAAGATGCAAATACCGAGGACATTACATCCTTTGTTCAACCGGAAGACCTTATTAAATTCGGTCTTATCCCGGAGTTTATCGGCCGCATACCCATAATTGCCACACTTAACAACCTGAGCGAAGAGGCCCTTGTGCGCATACTCACAGAGCCTAAAAACGCACTGGTCAAGCAGTATAAAAAACTCTTTGAGTTTGAGGGTGTTGATCTCAAGTTTGAAGAAAAGGCATACAAGGCCATTGCAAAGGATGCAATAAAACGCAAATCTGGTGCAAGGGGTCTCCGTGCAATACTTGAGTCTGTAATGCTGGATATAATGTACGACATCCCGAGCATGCCCGGTGTGAGAGAGTGCATAATTGATGAGAGTGTTATAACCAAAGGCACTGAACCTCTTCTGGTATATGAAAATAAGGCAGGTTACGCATAAACTATGTTTAATTCCATAAAGAAAGATTCTATGCAGTATTTTACAGAAGATAACAACAGGCATCCTCTTTTGCCATTAAAGGATATGGTGGTATTCCCCAACAGGGTGGTTCATCTGTTTGTCGCCAGGGAGAGGTCCATAAGGGCTATAGATTATGCCATGAGTAATGACAAGGAGATATTCCTTGCCGCCCAGAAGGATGCCTCTATAGATAATCCCGTAGAGAATGATATCTATACATTCGGGACCCTAGGCACTGTGCTTCAGAAGCTTACCCTCCCTGACGGCACTGTAAAGGTGCTGATTGAGGGGAAAAAACGGGCCAGGATAGAGACCTTTCTGGATAATCCCGACTTCTTCATGGTTGAGGCTATCACAGTCAATGACAAATTTGAGGACTCGCCAAAGGTACAGGCCCTGATCAGGTCTATAATAGAGAGCTTTGACGAGTATGCAAAACTGAATAAAAAGATCGGTAAAGACCTTGCAAATACCATATCTACCATCAGTGACCCCTCAAGGCTGGCTGACACAATAACTTCACATCTGGGGCTTAATGTTGCAGACAAGCAGGAACTCCTGTCTCGGGTAGTTGTTGAAGAGAGGCTTGAAACCCTTTTCAAGAAGCTTGTGAGTGAGATAAAGATCCTCACCATTGAAACCCGGCTGAAGAGGCGCGTCAAGAAGCAGATGGAAAAGACCCAGAAGGATTATTACCTGAATGAGCAGATGCGGGCTATCCAGAAGGAGATGGGCACAAAGGATGATTTCAAGGCTGAGCTGGAGCAGCTTGAGAAAAAGATCAAGAAGAAAAAACTTTCAAAGGAGGCAAAGATAAAGGTCTGGCAGGAGTACAACAAGCTCAAGATGATGTCTCCCATGTCAGCAGAGGCCACTGTTGTAAGAAACTATATAGACTGGATCATTGCGCTGCCCTGGGGTGAATTCACAAGGGACAAGATGGATATTGATGAGGCAAAGAAGATCCTGGATGATGATCATTACGGCCTCCAGAAACCAAAGGAGAGGATACTGGAGTATCTGGCTGTTCAGAATCTTACAAAAAAGATCAAGGGCCCCATCCTCTGCCTTGCAGGGCCTCCCGGTGTGGGCAAGACTTCCCTTGCCAAATCTGTTGCGAGGGCAATGGGCAGAAATTTTGTCAGGGTATCGCTTGGCGGTGTCAGGGACGAGGCTGAGATACGTGGCCACAGGCGTACCTATATTGGCGCTCTTCCGGGCAAGATTATCCAGTACCTGAAAAAGGCCAAATCAAGCAATCCGGTGTTCTGTCTTGATGAGGTTGACAAGATGAGCACTGACTTCAGGGGAGACCCCTCTGCTGCCCTTTTAGAGGTGCTTGACCCGGAACAGAACTATGCATTTAATGATCATTACCTTGACCTTGATTATGATCTTTCAAATGTGCTGTTTATTACAACGGCAAATACCCTGTACAATATTCCTCTGCCCTTACAGGACAGGATGGAGATAATCAGGCTTGCCGGTTATACAGAGCTGGAAAAGCTTAATATTGCAAAGCAGTTCCTTGTTAAAAAACAGATAGAACTGAATGGCCTTACTGATAAAAACATAATTATCTCGGATCAGGCCATACTGAATATTATCAGGAATTATACAAGGGAGGCGGGCGTAAGGAACCTTGAAAGGGAGATATCCTCCATATGCCGCAAGGTGGCAAAAGAGGTGGTCAAAAAGGGTAAAAAGACAAAGGTAATGATCTCTGCCACATCCCTGAACAAGTACCTCGGGGTTATAAAATACCGCTTTGGCAGTTCTGAAGAACAGGATGCAGTAGGTGTTACAACAGGTCTTGCATGGACCGAGGTGGGTGGCGAACTGCTCCAGACAGAGGCGGCCATCATGCCCGGTAAAGGGGCCCTGAAGCTTACAGGCAAACTCGGTGATGTAATGCAGGAATCAGCACAGGCAGCTATGAGTTATGTGAGGACCCGCGCAAGGCAGCTTAAACTGCCTGACCTCTTTTATGAAAAGGTGGATATACATATACATGTGCCTGAGGGCGCCACACCTAAGGACGGGCCGTCCGCAGGCATAGCTATCGCAACAACGATTATCTCTGCCCTTACAGGCAGGCCGGTAAATCACAAGGTTGCAATGACAGGTGAAATAACCCTGAGAGGAAGGGTGCTTCCCATCGGCGGGCTAAAGGAAAAGATACTTGCCGCCCACAGGGGTAACATAACCAAGGTGATTATTCCAATGGATAACAGGAAAGACCTTGAGGAGATACCTGAAAGGATCCTGAAAAAGATAGAGATTGTGCCTGTTGAACATATGGATCAGGTGTTAAAAGAGGCGTTAATATTGAAAGATGGCGAAGAACTTTTTGCCCCTGATGAAGAATGTGCGCCCTTCAGCATTGAGGCATGTATGGATATAAAACCGCTCCAAAATCTTGAGGTAACTGCACATTAATGCTTGACAATAGGTCGGCCATATGAGAGAAAAGCGGCTTTCCCGGGCGGATTACCCTGGCCGGGAGTTTTAGACTAACATGTTCTTTTAAAGATGGAAGAGACCTTAATAAGGTAAAGGAAATAAAAGTGGGCGGATAGCTCAGCTGGGAGAGCGTCGGCCTTACAAGCCGAATGTCGCAGGTTCGATCCCTGTTCCGCCCACCACCTTTCAAAAAAAAGCTTGAAAAAGCCTTTTAAAAAAGGTATCAAGTCTCTTCGAAATTTGTCTATTGCGGGGGCGTAGTTCAGTTGGTTAGAACGCCGGCCTGTCACGCCGGAGGTCGCGAGTTCGAGCCTCGTCGCTCCCGCCACCTTATCTAAAATAGCATCTATCTCCCCTTCAAAACAAAGAGGCTAAACAATATCTATCAGGCCATTTAAAGGCTTTGAAAGTGATGCGCCCATTCTGTATTCTTGTCATCGATAAAAAATCAGGCCTTATACCAAGGTTGACCAGTCAGCCTGATGCAGGAACAGGTTTTTCCATCCCATTAGCCCTATGATTCTATACCAGTAATGGCTGTAATAATTTCCAGTCACCAAATGCGATTTGTGAAGATTTCATACCGCTATAATATCGCTGAAACATGTGATCATTGACACCTCGTATTAATATTTCTATAGTTCATATTAAATAAAAAGGTTTTACTCTATGATTAGCCCGAATAAACTTATTTACCGATATTGCTAAAAATCAGCGGGAGGAGTGTTATGCGTCTATCTACAATATGCCTAATTGCAGGATTAATCATTACCTGGATTACCGGATGTACTAACCAGACAAAGGAGGAGAGTGTAGATATATCCAAATGTGACAGGACATGCCTTGAGGGGTTTGCAAACAAATACCTTGATGCCATGATAGCACATGATCCGGGTAAAGCGCCCTTTGCCAAAACCGCGCGGTATACTGAAAATGCAGATGAGATACCTCTATCTGATATTACAAAGGGGCTCTGGACAACCGCAACAGGTTTGACAGACTACAAGTTTTATATCTCAGATACTGAGGCTGGGCAGATAGCATTTGTAGGTCTTGTAAGTACAAAGGATAAAAAAGATACGCCATCGCTTCTTTCCATGCGGCTCAGGATTCAAAACAGGGAGATCACAGAGGCAGAGGCCATTGTTGTTGATTCATTAACAGGAGGAGCGGGAGGGGCAATGGCTGTTCCTCCTGTTGCATTCTCTCAGGTGCTCCCGTCTGAAGACCGTGTGTCGCGTGAAGAGCTTTTAAAAATATCAAACCTCTATTTTGATTCCATTGAATTAAGCAACAGCCGGATTGTGCCCTGGCATGATGAATGCTACCGCCTTGAAAACGGGATGTGGACAGCAGGGCCACAACTGCCGCAGGAGCTTGCTGCCCATGTAAAGGAACAACCGGCTCCGCAGCAAACTGGCCCGACAGGTGAAACCTCTGTCGCCTTTGCAAGGGGGGTATGTTCAGAGGCGATTGATTCAGGGGTATTTGCACTCATAGAAAGCATAACACCCAGAAGGACACCTGTGGTTGATGTTGAAAAGGGTGTAACCTGGGGAGTTTATATGTTCAACCATCCCGGCGTTGAAACAATCACCATGCCGGATGGCTCTACACAGCCTGCTGCATATTTCAGGGGAGAGCCAAACAGCATGCCCATGTCCGAACTCTTCAAGATCAAGGGCGGAAAGATCCGTGACATCATGGCAATAGGCGTTATCAAAAAATACAAGAGCGGGAGCGGGTGGGATTAAAAACTAACAGGGGGCATCAGATAGTTATGCCCCCTGTTTTAAATTATCAGCCTTGACCAACTATATTGATTTAATTATAATTTTACCAAATTACAACTTCATATAGACTTTATTTTGCATCCTAATCTGAAAATAATGTGGAGAAAACATGAACCCCTCAGATAATGAAATAAAAAAAAACATCGGGGAACAGCCTGAGAAAAGGCCGCTGCAGAGACTTCAGGAGCTGAATATGGCGCTTAAAAAACTTGGTTGTAAAAATAAATCTGAATTAACTGCTACCATATACCGTAAAATCGTCGGACACAGATAATGGATTTTGAAAAACTGTTACTGATGCTTTCTAATGGTGGAGTTAAATTCATTGTTGTTGGCGGTGTTGCATGTGCCTTAAACGGCTTTGTAAGATCTACCGATGATCTGGATATACTGATAGAAGCCTCTGAAGACAACATAAACCTGTTGTTAAAGATACTTAGAACCTGGGGAAAAGGATTTGCCAAGGAGCTTGATGTTTCTGACTTTCCTGTATCACCGGGAGCTATAAGGCTTATTGAGGATTTCCCACTTGATATTTTTACATTACTTAATGAAAAAACTTACAACGATCTTCTTCCTGAAACCAGCCTGACAGATCAGGGAATATATTTCCTTAACAGAAAAGCCCTGATTAATATTAAAAAACAATCATTTCGTGAGAAGGATAAAATTGATGTGCTTGCGCTGGAAAAAATGGAGCCATGTTCTTACCTAAAGTGAAGATACAATAGAAATCAAAAGTCAAGACCAGGTTAATGCACTGTTACTCATTGCCCTCTTCTTCAATCTCCATAATATCACCCGGTGTGCAGTCAAGCGCCTCGCACAAGGCAATAAGGGTGGAAAACCTTATGGCCTTTGCCTTGCCGCACTTGAGTATGGAGAGGTTTGAGAGTGTTATTCCTACCTTTTCTGCAAGTTCGGAAAGTGACATCCTGCGTTTAACTAAGAGGAGGTCCAGATTAACCCTTATTGTTTTTGCCATTATATTGTAAGCCTCTGTTCTTCATGAATTTTTACGGCTTCATTGATGACACCTGCCAGCACCAGCAGGGCAACACCTATAAATATCGCTACCAGATCAATATTAATAGGGGGTGTGAATTTTATCGCGGGTGAACTATTGAGAGAAACATTTTTTAGCACAATCTCCAAGCCAAAATATTTTAATGGGGGATAAACCACATTCCAGGTGATAACTGCAATGGCTATCTTCTTCAATCCGTTCACATTTAATGAGTTAAAGGCATCACCATTACTGATAAAAACAAAAATATTACGAAGCTGTAGTAATACATAACACCAGATAATTGCATTACCTAAAAAGGCTAAAAGCCATAGTTGCCAGGTAAAAAGATTTTGCGGAATGATATTTATCGTTGCGGTCCCGTTTATCATCTGTTCCTTTAACCCTGAGATATCCATAGAGGGCAATGCTGATAAATCAAGTTTAAATCGGGAATCAAAAAAAATATCTAAACCAAAAAAGGAGGGGTCAAATAAATGGGCAATAATTGTTGCAAAGAACAATGGTATTAAAATAATTATCCACATAAGATAAAGATCATGAAAAAAATCAAGAATGCGTCTTACTGTATTTGCCAGGCGATAGGTTGTCCTTTTATTATTGGCACTTGTAACAATGGGCCTGTATCTGGGTATATAGTAACGTCTGACAAACCATAACATTGAGAATCCATAAGATATCAGTCCAAAAATTAAGATAACTGCAAAAAAGAAAATTCTGAATTGTTCCATAAAGGTCTCCTTTTGACCAAGGCATTAATGTTTCAAAATTAACACGACAGATGACATACCTCATTGTTTATCAGAGAATTATCCATCACCACGTAGATACAAGGCATGCCTTGTATACAGCATAAATGCCGGTCAGGAATAAATCCTGACCCTACGAAAACAATCATATTGTAAGCCTCTGCTCTTCATGCATTTTTACGGCTTCATTGATAACACCAGCCAGTACCAGCAGGGCAACGCCGATGAACACCCAATATAAAAATGAATCCAAATCATAATAAGGTGAAAGCTTTAAGGCCTCTGTGTTAACAGAAATATCTTTAAGTATGAGTCTTTGCCCATAATGCTTTATTACAGCAGAGGCAAGGTTCCATAGAATAAACAAAATCCCCAATTTTTTCAGGCCCCGGGTAATCACACCTGTAAATGCATCACCATTACATATGGCGGTAAAAATATTGCAGAGCTGAAGGACAATGTAGCAATTATAAAGCATTCTTAGCCAATCCATTATTTGATATACATGCCAGAGTATTTTATTATGAGGCATAATTAGACTCACCATACCTGATAGCGTCTGTTGTTCAAGCCCTGTAATCTTGATTGCAGACTGCATTGAAAGGTCAAGATATAAATGGAAATTTATGCAGTTGGGGACAAAAATTTTATTCATATCATAGTAATTTGCAGGATCGAAAAAATGGCATATGACAGGATAAATGTACCAGAGAAATGTATCGAAAATGGCAAAGAACACGACTAGTACCTAGTAACATTTATAATTTCGGATAAAGATGTTTAAGTTTTAACCG
>CAYWRH010000117.1:0-13962 GCA_964460435.1 uncultured Desulfatiglans sp. | reverse complement strand
CTCATTCTGTTAGTCACGCCATACCTGATGTTGATATCCTCCAAATCAACTAGTTAATAAAGTGGTTAATTGATCAACGGGCGGGGGGGAGCCGGGATCAGGAGAGACGCCTTGTTAAGCTTACAGAGTTACTTGCAAATGCAGTGAAGTATGACACTGTATCTGACCTCTACGGTGTAAAAACAGCACAGCAGACCTTTGATACTGGCACTGGAAACTGTCTTTCATTCAGCAATCTGTTTGTTGCGGCTGCCAGATATGCCGGACTTCCAGCAAGGTTCTCGGAAATACCCACCTTGCCAAGCTGGTCAAGGGATGGGGAGACACTCTTTTTCACTAAACACATAGGGGCATCTGTTGATATCCGTTATATCTTTACCCAGATGATCCAGCTAAGAGTGGTGGATGATAAAGAAAGACTTGTTACAATTGAGGACTCTATACGGTATTTTTTTTCACCCTCAGAGATTACCCCGGAAAAGTCCAGTATCAGCATATTAGGGTATGATACTATCTCTGACAGGCGTGCATTTGCGCAGTATTATAATAATATCGGGAGCAAACACCTTGCAGAGGGCAATCCAAAGGATGCATACAGCTATTTTATCAAGGCAATCAAGGTTGATCCGA
Organism: uncultured Desulfatiglans sp.; assembly: GCA_964460435.1. Classification (GTDB taxonomy): domain Bacteria; phylum Desulfobacterota; class DSM-4660; order Desulfatiglandales; family HGW-15; genus JAAZBV01. The sequence goes on along the minus strand of CAYWRH010000117.1, from coordinate 13,332 downwards.
ACTTAAGTTATGCATGGTCCAACCTCGGGGTGATTTACAAGAGAAACAACCAGCTTGAGGCGGCAGAGGCTGCATATCTCCAGGGGCTTTCAGTTACCCGCGGGATAAGGGATACAAGCCTTTTATCCATAATGAATAATCTGGCGCATCTCTATGATGCGAAGGGTGATATGGAGAATGCTGCCTTTTTTAAAGAACGGGTGGAATCATTTAGAAATAAAAACCCCTATTACCAGTATGCAGCGGGAAAGGCCGCATATCAGGATGCATTTTATGAAAAATCGGTTGGGTTTTTCAGGGAGGCGATCCGGCTTAAAAAGGATGAGCACCTCTTTTATTATGGGCTGGCCCTTGCCTATCTTAAGAGCGGAAACATGAAAAAGGCGGAAGCAAGTATTAACCAGGCAATAAAATATGCCTGGGATGAAAATAAAAAGGGCTTTTATGAAAAGGCCCTGGCATCATTAAAAGAGAGAGGCGCATTTTAACAGACTGTGCGTTGATAAAGTAACTTGTCTAAAGCTTGCGCCTTTGTTAACATGCTCAATAGATTAAATGATCTCATGGCTGATCATGACCATTTATCCGGGTAATTAATGTTTTAACAGGCATTTCTCTGGCCGGGCTAAACCCGGGCCAGGAGCTGAAGCAGAAGCCAAATTGAAAAGCAAGGCGGATATCCGGGATGAGAAGCGCTTATTATAACAGATAATAAAAAAATTAAGGACAAGCATCAAAGGAGGCCATATGTCCGATAAGTCATGTCCCATACCTGAGACCTTTAAGTCCATGTTCTGGAGCATCCTCTATTTGACCCTCATTTTTTTTCTTACATTCATCAGCCGTTTTATATTTTCGCCGCTCCTTCCGACAATATCGGCTGACCTCGGTATAAGCACAGGACAGGCAGGATCTATCTTCCTTATAAGCTCTATTGGTTTCATGATCGGTGCTGTATCCTCAGGTTTTGTCTCTTCAAGGATAAACCACAGGGGCACATTAACACTATCTATCTTCTGCGTAGCAATAGCCCTTCTGGTATGTGTAATGATGACCTCCCTTGCCACAATAAGGCTTGCCATGCTTGTGATAGGCATTGCAGCAGGGTTTAACCTGCCATCCATAACCGCCATAATTACCGCTATTGTGAGCCGGCCCGACTGGGGAAAGGCCCTTGCTGTGCAGCAGCTTGCTCCTCCCATGAGCCTCATACTGGGGCCGCTTTTTGTCGTATTTATACTGCACTGGTTCAATTGGCGCTTTCTTATGGGCGGGATTGCCCTGTTTGTCCTTTTAATGGCCATCACACTCCTGATATCAAGGATAGGCGATTTCCCGGGTGATGCACCAAAGATGAAGCTAGCGCGCTTCATACTTGCACAGAGGTCATTCTGGATACTGATCGTGCTCTTTGCCCTGGGCATAGGCGGGCAACTGGGCGTTTATACCATGATGCCCCTTTACCTGGTTAAAGAGAGGGGTCTTAATCCGGAGACAGCCAACACACTGGTCGGCACAGCGCAGATATCGGCATTGTTTATGACCTTTTTTTCCGGCTGGATTACAGATAAATTTGGAGAGAAAAAGGCAATAGCCCTTTTCCTGTTCTGTTCAGGGGTTGTCACACTGTTTTTGGGGCTTTTCACAGGCGCATGGCTCAAGGTGATGGTCTTTTTACAACCAGCCCTTATTGCCTGCTATTTCCCGCCCGGATTCGCCGCCCTTTCACGCATTGTGCAGCCTGATTACAGAAGCCTTGCCACATCATGGGTAACCCCCGCTGCCCTTGTCCTGGGGGGCGGGTTGCTGCCCACTGCCCTTGGCTACATGGGAGAGGCATATTCCATTGGCACAGGCATCACACTGGCGGGGGCGCTTATTATAATAGGTTTTCCACTCGCATTTTTCCTTAAGCTCATAGACAAGATGGAGGAGGGCTGTTAACGCCCTGCTGATATTCCATATAATAGCGGTAAAATGCTGCAAGGATGAGGGAGTGAGTTATCTCTCCCTCCCTTATCATCCTCGGGATATCATCAAGGGGCCGCAACAGCACCTCTATATCCTCCTTGTCATCAAGGTTCTGGGAACCATCCGGAAAGCTGTCCAGGGCAAGATAGGAATGACACCTGTTGTTCATAAAGGCGGGGTTTGCATGGGTCGCGCCCAGAAAGACCATCTCTTTTGCGGTGTAGCCTGTCTCCTCCTTAAGTTCCCTTATGGCGGCATCAAGGGGTGTATCCCCCGGCTCAACTATGCCTCCAGGGATCTCCAGCAACACATCGCGAACCCCGTGTCTGTACTGCTTTATCAGCACTACCTCTCTGTTCCTTGTCACAGGGATGATATTTACCCACTCATGGGATTCAAATACATAAAAATCATGCTCCTCCCCTGTGCGGGGTGAAACTGCACGATCAATCCTGAGATCAAATATCCTGTATGATTTTTCTTTTATGCTTGAAACAAGCTTCCAGGGTTTTACTTTCAAAATCAATTCCTCCGGTAATAGATTGGTTACAACCTGAATTTTGCACAAGAACCTGTTACGAAGAAGAGACGGGTTTAAAACCCTCTCTAAAAATACGAAACCGGTTACATTATTCAGTTATAAAAAAAGCCATTGAGTTCAGCCACTTCATTAACGATTTTCATCTCTGGCAGGCTTTTAATAAATAACCTGCCATAACTGCTCTTTAATATACGTTTATCAAGCACTGCAAGTATGCCGCGGTCAGCGCTTTTTCTAATGAGTCTTCCAAGTCCCTGTTTGAAAGAGATGATTGCTGATGGCACCTGATATTCCAAAAAGGGGTTCCCCTCCCGGTTCTTTATCATATCTATGCGCGCCCCCACAACAGGGTCGCCGGGCGAATCAAATGGAAGTTTATCTATGATGAGACAGCTTAATGCCTCACCCGGCACATCCACACCCTCCCAGAAAGAGCCTGTCGCCATAAGAACAGAGCCTGTATCCCTTATAAAATCCTCAAGCAGGGTATTCTTTGGGGCATCCCCCTGCCTGAGCATCCTGTAGGGAAGCCTGCCTTTAAGCGAGTCATAAACCGAATTCAGATTATTGTAGCTGGTAAAAAGCACAAGGGCGCGGCCTGATGAAAGCCTGAGTATCTCGGCTATCCTCCCTGTAATGGCTGGCACAAATTCATCGCTATTTGGCAGCGGAAGGTCGTAAGGTATATAAAAAAGAACCTGCTCCATAAAGTTGAAATGGGAGGGGTATATGGCCTCAAAGGCCTCTTCAGATATGCCGAGCCTTGACCTTATGTAATCAAATGTCCCGCCTGTTGAGAGTGTAGCGGATGTAAATATTATGGTTTTGACATTCTGATAGAGCTGTTCACGCATGTTTACCGAGATATCAAGGGGAGAGGCATGAAGTGCAACGCCCCTCTTGCGTTTTTCATACCAGGTAAGCCAGTTGGCCTTCCCACTGCTGAATATAAGTTTGAGGCTCTCCTCAAGCTCATGTGCCCTTGCTGAGAAAGAGTTATCAAAATTTGCCTCTATATGCCTTAACCCCTTTACTATGGAATCAAGGGCTATCTTATGTTCAGCCTCTATCTCTTCAATATTAAGTCTTCCCTTTTCAGGGGCATCATGAAAAAGGGAGTTAATCTGTGTAATGCCTGACTTTAATGCGGCAATATTGATCATCATCTGTTCAGGCGCGCCTGACTTGTCTGTATCGGTCTCTTTCTGAATATCTGCGGCAAGGTCAAGTATCTGGCCTGCGCTCAGGGTTGCCCCGAAGTATGAGGTTGCAATATCCTCAACCCTGTGGGCCTCATCAAAGACTACTGCCTCAAACCTGGGTATGACCTCGCCAAAGCCGTCCGACTTTAACATAAGGTCTGCAAAGAAGAGGTGGTGATTTACAATTATTATGTCAGCCTTTGCAGCAAGCCTTCTCAAGCTGATGATAAAGCAGCCATCCCTGTGGGGGCATTCAGCGCCCTTGCATCTGTCGGATGAGGAGGAGATGATGTCCCAGACAGGGTCATCATCATTAAGCCATGAGAGTTCTGCCCTGTCCCCTGTTACTGTCCTGCTAAGCCATGCGTCAATGAGGCCCCTTTGTTCCACCATCTCAGGTTTCAGGAATGAAACCATATCAAAGTGCTGATGATATCTGTTAAGGCATATATAGTTTGCCCTTCCCTTCATAAGAAGGCTGTTAACCTTAACACCCATGGCGCCTGTCACAAGGGGGAGATCCTTGAAAAATATCTGCTCCTGCAGGGTCTTTGTCCCTGTTGATATAACTGTCTTTTTACCGCTCATGATAACCGGCACCAGGTATCCCATTGTCTTGCCAACACCTGTTCCCGCCTCGATTATTGCCTGGTTTTTAAGGTGAAGTGCATCCTCAATGATGCGGGCCATCTTTACCTGCGCAGGGCGGTATTCATAGTCTGCAAGATAGCGGGACAGGAGCCCCTCTTTTCCTAGTGTTTTATCTATTGTGAGAGATATAAAATTCATGGGATGAATAATAGTGGCATGGATTGATAAGGTCAATGAAGAACAGACATGTTTTGACGCATAGTCAAAAAAATTAACAGGATCAGGCCTGATTTCAGGTAAGCTAATTATAAAAACAGATATCAGGGATTTAAAATATCAGAAAATTATCTCCCGGGCATTTGAAGAAGGCTGTTTTTCCTTATTATAACGGGATAACCGGCGGTAAGGGCAATACAGGGCAAGGTATCCAGGCTGCTTGATAAAAGGCTGTGGCATAGAAAATGCACAATTTTCATATGATCCGGTTGGCATAATCATTACAAGGAGAATGGATAATGGAAAAAGAGATCCTTACAATAGAAGAGGCAGCAGATTATCTCCAGATAGGCAAAAGGTCTATCTATAAACTAGTAAAGGATGGGAAGATCCCCGGCAAAAAGGTGTTGAACAAGTGGCGCTTTGAAAAGGAGAGCCTCAGGGAGTGGGTAAGCAAGGGTGAGGCAGAGAAGATTTAGTGTAATTAATTACTGTTCCAAATGGGTAACTCATCTTTGCCTTTTGATTGCTAGATATCCTTATCAACTCTGTTGCAGCCCCCTGTTCATGCTCCCTGATCTGTATCCTTCAAGGTCAAGGGCAATGTGCAGAAATCCGATTGCTTTAAAATCATTAATAATCCTTTCCCTGAAAGTCTGGCTAAAAAACACGGGTAGATCATTTGTGCCTGCCTCTATCCTGGCCACTGTGCCGTGATGCCTTACCCTGTAATGTTTCAGCCCTGCATCAGCAAGTATTTTTTCTGCCCTTTGCACCATTGATATCTTTTCATCGGTGATAGGCTCGCCATAAGGTATGCGTGAGGCAAGGCATGCCATTGAAGGCATGTCCCATGTTACAAGACCCATCTCCTTTGACAGAAAGCGTATCTCCTCCTTGGTTAATTCCACATCGACTAGCGGCGCTATAAGACCCATCTCGCTTGCCGCCCTAATCCCGGGCCTGTAATCAGAAAGGTCATCAGCATTAATGGCATGCGCTATATGGGTGATGCCATGCTCTTTTGCAATCTCCCATAGTTTCATGCAGATGGCCTTTTTGCAGTGGTAACAGCGATCAGGCGAATTTGCCCTGAATTCAGGTATCTTTTTTTCATCAGATTCATAGGTGATGTGCCTTATACCATGTGATTTGGTGAATTCATTCGCATTCTTAATATCTGTTATCGGGTGAACAGGCGAGGTTGCTGTGACGGCTAGCACCCTGTCATCAAGCGCCTCCGCTGCGACCGCAAGCAGGAAGGTGCTGTCAACCCCGCCTGAAAAAGCGACCATTAAAGATGGCAGGCCCTTCAGGTTATTAAGAAGGGCATTCTTTTTTTGCAATGCAAGGCTTTTATCCATATCTCTCCCATCACAAGGGTTATTAATCAGCCCTTTTCTCTTCATATCATATATCTTTATTACTGAAGGCAAATAACACAGCAGGGGCAATGCAGTCAACAGAAGTGATACCAGAAAGCGCAGGTATAGATTTTATTATTTCGGGGCTGTGACAATCAACTCACGGAGGGGTTTTAAGGTTGCAGGGCCCCAAGAATGAATAATAGCGCGGAAAAAAATGATCAACACTCTATTTTATGCTTGATATTTATATTTCATTGCTTTATTGTCCTCATACTTTCGATTTTTATTTCATACCATTTTTGAAAGGAGGAAGCGATGAATAAGGGTGATCTGATTAACGAGGTAGCAAAGGTAGTGGCAACAAAGAAAGAGGCCACTGCAGCAGTTGACTGTGTATTTGATTCAATATCAAAGGCTCTCAAGAAAAAGGAGACAGTCACACTGGTGGGGTTCGGTACATTCAAGGTAGACAAGAGGAAAGCTAGGACGGGTAGGAACCCACAAACCGGCGAAGCAATCAAAATCAAAGCCAAAAAGGTGCCAAAGTTTGTTGCCGGTAAAAGTCTTAAAGACGCTGTAAATTAAAATATTTCTTCTATTTACACGCCGAAACCCCCTCAGGTCCAATTCCCTGTGGGGGTTTTTATTTTGGGCTTTATTTAAGGTTATTATGTCAGACGAAAACAATATCCGGTTTGATTCATATCAGAACCGCTGTCCTAAGCTCGGGCATGCAGTCACCTTCTCATACTGTCGCATGGAAAACAGAGGGCTGCCCTGTTTCAAGACCCTTGACTGCTGGTTTCAGTATTTCCCTGTCGAAGAGTATCTAAAAGAAATACTCACAGAAGAAGAATGGAAAACCTCGTTTGAAAGTGAGAGACCAACAAAGGTACAATCGTTGCTTGAACTGATCGAAGCAGCGAAAAACAGGGCTGTTTAATTCCCGTAGGTATTTATGTATCTGTCAAAAATATCCTTTGTATTGTCATCGATGCGCCCCCTTTTTCCACGAATCATGACCGGCACCTTTTCTTCATAAAGGTATTTGACCATCTCCTTTATCCCTGCAATAGAAAATACAGGTATGCCGGTTTTCATGGTAAATGTCCTGATGGTGTTTTCACCCTTTACATCGGGGATATATTTGCCCTGGCTGTCATATACCGCTGTGCTCTGCTCCCTGTCTACAGCGATACCTATCCCGGAAATATTAATCTTTATTCCCTGTTTGGCGGCCTCATTGTTGAGGCTCTCTATGAGCTCATATTTTGTGCCCATTGTCGTAGTAACATCATCGACAATAAATATCCTGCACCCGTCAAACAGGGTGCGGTTTACAAGCAGGCTGTTTGATGTGCTGCCCTCGCCATGTTTTTTGGCCTCTTTTCTGTCATATTCAAAAAAGAGGTCATGCCCGTATTTTTCATAGAGACCTATGGCGGTTGCCAGGGCAATAGCGCTGCCCTTATATGACGGCCCAAGTATTATATCTATTTTTGAGATAAGGCCTGTACCCATAATCATATCGCTGAAGAGGGAGCCCAGTTCTCTGATAAGCTTGCCTGTCCTGAACATCCCGAAATTTACAAAATAGGGGGTGGGCCTTGTGTCCTTCAGTATAAGGTTATCGTCAAAGAAAAGGGCGCCTGTCTGTGCAAGCAGCCTTGCTAGCCTCTGTTTATATTCTTCCATATCTTGTCACCTTGAAAATTATGTTCTTAAAACCCGGCCTGACTGTAATGGGAAGCACAACAAATCAACGCCCGGAATTTCTTTTAAATTATTTATGCTGTTTCAACATAAAACCGCATCTTTCGCAATTTATCTTCTTATGCTGTCTGTGACCGCACCGGGGACACTGTGTGAAGCTCTCCATGCCTGCCACACGACTGGGGAGATTTTTGCCCATGCCCCTATCTTCACAGGTCTGGATATAGACATCCCCTCCTGCCTGCATAATAGCCCTGGCGTATCTCCGGATAAATTCAAGGGAATCAGCCTCCTTTAAAACAACAGGCGCCTTTTTGATTATGTACTCTGTGTCAGCGGGGGTTATTCCAAACCTTGCAATATGACCCTTAAAAAACTCCTCTGTACGTGTCAGACCTGTAAATACGACCCTGTATCTGCTCATCGATAAACCTTTTTCATCCAAGACAAGCCTTTACAAAGCCGTAAAACAGGGGCGCAGGCGCCTCCATTCTGGATTTGAGTTCAGGGTGTGCCTGGGTTGCCACAAAAAACCTGTGCCCCTTCAGCTCTATAAACTCTACAAGCCTGCCATCCTGGGATGTGCCTGAAAAAACCATACCGTTCTTTGTGAGTATTTCATGGTATTCAGGATTGACCTCATACCTGTGTCGATGCCTCTCCGAGGCCTCATCTTTATTGTACAGGGCCTTTGTTATAGTCCCCTCTTTGAGTATCGCAGTATATGCGCCCAGCCTCATGGTGCCGCCCTTTTCCGTGACACCTTTCTGCTCAGGAAGTATGTCTATCACCGGGTGGGGCGTATTAGCATCCATCTCAGTGGAATTGGCCCCGTTAAGGCCGCAAACATTCCTTGAAAACTCGATCACCGCCATATGCAGACCCAGGCATAATCCCAGGAAGGGGATATTCTTCTCGCGCGCCACCCTTATCGCCTCTATCTTTCCCTCCACACCTCTTGACCCAAATCCACCGGGCACAACAATGCCATCCACCTCATTCATGAATGAGGTATCTGAAAGCTCGGTTGTTTCAACCCACCTGATGTTTATTTTACACTCAAGATGAGCGGAACAGTGATTAAAGGATTCGATAATAGAGGCATATGAGTCTTCAAGCTTTGTGTACTTGCCGCACATGGCCACTGTTATCTCCCTTTTCGGCGCCTTGATATTATTAACAAGCTGCCGCCACTTTCTCAGGTCAGGAGGGCTGTAGATATTGAGCTTCTTGTGAAGTATACCGGGCAACCCCTCCTCTTCGAATACAAGGGGTATTTCATATATATCATCCACATCCAGACCGGTTATAACAGCCTCAGGGTCAACATCACAGAAGCTGCTGATCTTTGCCTTTATATCCTTCGTAAGATATTCGGTGCACCTGCCTATTATTATGTCAGGGAATATGCCCCGCTGTTTCAGGAGATTGACGCTCTGCTGTGTCGGCTTTGATTTCTGCTCATTTACGCCATACGGGATCGGCACATAGGTGAGGTGCACATAGACTGTATTTCCCCTGCCCGCATCCTCCTTGAGCTGCCGCATGGCCTCCAGAAACAGTTCATTCTCTATGTCGCCCACCGTTCCGCCTATCTCTATGATTACCAGATCAGCCTTTTCATCCTTTGCTACCGTGAATATATGATTTTTTATCACATCTGTCACATGGGGTATGTACTGAACGGTCTTGCCCAGGTAGTCCCCCTTTCTCTCCTTTTTTCTTACCATGTCAAAGACCTTGCCCATGGTAAGGTTCCAGTTTGACTTGCAGGTGGTGCCCAGAAACCTTTCGTAATGGCCAAAGTCCATATCTACCTCTCCGCCATCATCCAGGACAAAGACCTCGCCATGCTCATAGGGGTTCATAGTGCCCGGGTCTACATTGAGATACCCGTCGCACTTTATCGGGATTATCTTTAATTTTGATGAAAGAAGGTGTCCGATTGATGCGGCTGCGATCCCCTTTCCCAGCCCTGATAAAACTCCGCCTGTAACAACTATATATTTGGTGTCCATAATACCCGAATCTTAATTATGAAGGTTTTTAGTAAGTAAAAATGAAAAAAAACCTAGCCACATTATCCTTTTTAGTCAAGACAAAAAAGGAGAAAGAGATGGCTCAGGGATGTTGAATTGTCAAAAGTGTATATATCAGCCTGAAATTCAAGAAAAAATTAACCCAGATCATTGTCAGAAATACAATATGTATTATATTCTTTTTAAAGAATACAAGATATTGTAGTTTTTTGTTGACATAGGGGGCCATAGAAAATATCATCTCCTCAATTTTTGAAAGGGAAAAAGAGAATGTTACCCAAAAAAGTGCTTATTGTTGATGATGAAAAGACCCTTTCTGAACTCATAATGGAGTCGCTTAATCTTATTGGCGGCTTTGTTGTGGAAAGGGCATTTAACGGGAAAGAGGCGGTTGAAAAATACAAGTCCTTTTCGCCTGATATTGTTGTGATGGATGTAGAGATGCCTGTAATGGATGGCTATGAATCATCCTCTAAAATCAAGTCCATTGACCCTGATGCAAGGATACTTGTGCTTACAGGAAACCCCGGAGATATCAGGGCAAAAAAGACCATAAATGAAGGTCTGGCCCTGAGGCTTTTAAGAAAGCCTGTTAAACTTATGGACCTGAACCAAACAATATGTGACAATCTTGCCGCCTGTGCCTGATCCATCTATCTGGCAGGACCTCAAGTCGTACAGAAAATTTAAAATAGATGATTTTAATCTGTAGAAGATAATTATGACCTCAATAATAGCCATAGTCGGGCGTCCTAATGTAGGCAAGTCCACCCTTTTTAACCGCCTTTCAAGGTCTATGGACTCTATTGTAGATGATCAGCCGGGGGTTACAAGGGATCGCAACTATGCCACGGTAAACTGGGAAGGCAAATCATTCATCATTGTTGATACAGGCGGGTTTGATGAGAAGGATGACGGCCCTTTTTCAGAACAGGTCAGGCAGCAGGTATTAAAGGCTATCAATGAGGCTGACCAGATCCTCTTTATGATGGATGGCAGAAGCGGGCTTGTGCCGGCTGATGAAGAGGTCGCCTCTATCCTGAGGCGGTACGAAAAAAAAATATATACTGTGGTAAACAAGATAGACAGCCCTGAAAAGGAGACCCTGCTTCATGACTTTTTTAGCCTTGGGGCGGAAACCATTTATCCCCTTTCATCTGCCCACGGTTATGGCCTGAGAACACTGATGGATGATATTGCAGCCTCCATACCTGATGATTCAGCGCCTGCTGAGACAGAGAACCAGATACGAGTGGCCATTATAGGGAGACCAAATGCCGGCAAATCCTCTCTCATAAACAGGATAGTGGGTCATGAAAGGATGCTTGTCAGTGAAATACCGGGCACAACAAGGGATTCTGTTGATATCAGGGTTAACAGGGGCGAGAAGGAGTATCTTCTGATAGACACCGCAGGCATAAGGAGAAAGAGCAGGGTCAGCGACAAGATAGACAAGTTCTCCATGATTAAGGCTATCCGCTCCATTGAAAGGTGTCATATTGCCATTATCATGATTGACGCGAATGAGGGTGTCTCTGAACAGGATGCCAGGATATGCGGATATGCGCTTGACCGTATGCGCGGGGTTATCCTTGCTGTCAATAAGTGGGACCTTGTAAAAAAGGAGCCCGAACGGATAAAACAGCTTGGCCTTGATATGGACAGGCAACTCCAGTTTGTCTCATATGCCCCGCGGATAAACATATCGGCCCTGACCGGTGAACGGGTTAACAAGATATTTGAAAAGATAGATAAGGTTTACAGCCAGTTTGATATGAGGGTCAACACAGGTGATGTGAACAGGCTTATAGAGGAGATGATACTCAAAAGGCCGCCGCCTCTTGTTGGAAGAACACGCCTGAAATTTTATTATGCGACACAGACAGGAACCAGACCTCCCACCTTTGTGGTTTTTGTGAACCACCCGAAGGCAGTCCATTTTTCTTATGAAAGGTTTATTGTAAACCAGATAAGAGGCAGTTTTGGCCTGGATAATGTCCCTGTAAGGGTGGTTTTCAGGGAAAGGACAAGAAATCAGAAATAGGTCTTGCTTTTAAAGATCATCTCGACCCGCCGGTTTTTCTCTCTTCCTGACGGGGTATCATTGGCATCGATTGGATGCTTTTCACCATACCCTCCCAATGCAAGGGTATCCGGGTTAACACCACCCTCTTCGATAAGGTACTTCATCACATTATAGGCCCTCATAAGGGAGAGGATGGTATTGGATGGAAACTCCTCATTGTTAATGGGTATATCATCTGTGTGGCCATCAATATATATCTGGAAATAGGAGGCCTTTATGAATTTTGCCACCTCGCCAAGGATTGGTTTCATCTCATCCTTGATCTCGGCCTTTCCGCTTTCAAACATGATCTTGTGTCCAAATACCAGTTTGAAACCTCCCTCTATATTCTGCATTACCACCTGCCCGCCTGTCTCTGTCATAAATATCTGATCCGTATCAGCAGGGATATCAACCGGGTCATCCGAACGTTTGATAATCATGGTGTCCTTGATTCTGTCATAAATGCCATCTATCATCACATCCTTTGGCCTGTATACCTCTCCAAGCTCCTTAAAATTCAGGATGCCGCTTGCGCTGGTAAAGTTTGTAAAAAGGCTTTTTAATGACTTGTCATCCATTGAGGACATGGACAAAAGAAGCACAAAAAAGGTGAGAAGGAGGGTGGTCAGGTCTGAAAAGGTCACCATCCATGCTGGTATCTCGCCCATCTTTACCTCTTCTATTATGACCTTGTCTTCAGCCATTTATAGCCCTCTCTGTCTGAAAAAGAAGCCTTTAAAATCGAGAAAATCCCTTTTCCCTCCTTGACTCCTTATATTGAATGGCACCTTCTCTCTGTAGTCCAGTATAATCTCAACCTGACGGTTCAAATATGATTCCTTTCCCTTTTTTGATTTGCCCATATAATTTTGTCCGAAACCGTGAGCAACAATATCCCCGGGGGCAATCCCTTTTTCCACAAAGAAATCAAACAGGGCTATCGCCCTTTTTGATGAGAGCAACATGGATTCTTTATACGGGTCTTTTTCCATTAAAGACTCTGAAGAATCGCTGTAACCGCGGAGTTCTATCATCTGATGGCCTTCCTTTAACACTTCTGCAAGCTCTGAAAGGAATTCAGACTTTTCCGCTAACAGCACGGATGATTTATGGCCAAAGATCACATTGTCTTTAATGGTAATGACTGTGCGTTCAAGCTGCTGGCTCATTGTCAGCTCGGATTTAAGTCCATGCTTGAGGGTTAAATTGCGCAGCCTTTCAAACTGCACATCCTCCGGTGTAATAGGGGCCGCGCCTGTTGTTATATTTATTCCTTTCTGATCCCCAAGCACTGACTGCCCTCCCGGCTTAAAACCAAAAGCGCCCACAAGTGAATTAAGGGCGCGAAGTTTTCTGGTTTTATCTACGGTTGAAAGGCTGAGTAACAGTACAAAAAAGGTCAATAGCAGGGTCATAAGGTCAGTGTAGGTTGACATCCATGCGTTTGAATCAAGTTTATAATTGATCTTCTTTTTTACAGCCATAACCTTTCCTGCAGTTCGTCAATTTTTTGGCAATCTTTCAAATCTATATCAAAGCCCCGGATAATAGGCCTGCATATTTCAAATGGATAAATAAAATAAACAAAAACAGGATCAATTTATCAAAGTTATTAAGACATTAA
>CAYWRH010000116.1:0-14058 GCA_964460435.1 uncultured Desulfatiglans sp. | reverse complement strand
GATCAATTTATTACTTTATAAATTTCCTTCTTCCAAAACCTGCAAGCCCTACCAAGCCTGAACCAAGAAGAAGCATTGTTGCTGGTTCGGGAACGGGAGTAGACCCAAAGGTGTCTAAATGGCTTAGTTTACCAACTTCTTTAATAGTGAAAGATTCACCCACCAGATTAATTACAGCCCATCCAAGGTCTCCTATGTTCTTATATAAGAAAGTATCACTATCATCCTTCTTTGCCCCTATTTTGACTAAAAAATATGCAGGTTGAATATTTTCTACATTATATGCATATATTGAAGCATAATTATCTATTCCGATCCAACCATTTCCGTTATTGGTCTCTATCTTGTTAAATTCATCCATTGTATAATTAGTACCAAGTTTTTCATTCACCCAATCTAATTCAGTTTGATCACCGCTGTTTCCTAATGAAGTATTAAATAAAAAACTATCAACCCCACCAACATCATATAATGAAAGAGCCTGAGACATTACTGGCATTACTAGCAAACCAATGCATAATAAAATCCCTAAAATCTTTTTCATAATACCCCCCTATTCCTTAACAACACCTTAATTAATGTTGTTTTTTCTCTTTGCTGGCTAGTAGAGCAAGAGCAGTGCCAATAATTACAAAGGACAACAAAATAATAAGATATTAATATTTATATTAGATATCAATATGTTACGTTGCTCAAGTTTTATTGTAAAAAAATGGAGGAAAGATAGAAAGCTATTTATGTGTAAAACTTTACCAAAAATCTGTGTAATCTGCTTCTCATCCTGGGAAAATCAATACACATCTTTTATTTATAATTCCCTTCATATATGAAATATGAAGGCGGAACAGATTATCTTTTAATTTTTCCCCTTTTTCCCGGAAATAAATATATCCCAGACCTGGCACATACAACTATGAACAAACAGGGCAGGGGATCAGGTCACTTATTGCTGCAGGGGAAGTGAATGACGGGGCAGATGGAAAGCCCTGGGTCATGCCTTCATTTTTTATCTATTATCTCTTTAACTCAACCCTGTACAAAGGGGCAGGGATCTGCTCTGTTGTAACAAATAGGGTATAAGTATCGCGGCCAAAACATATTGACTCTGACTGTGGCATCACAGGGAGGGGAATCTCCACCGGTGTTGCGGAAAACGCCTTGCCCCACTCCTCATCTTTTTCCTTTCGGTACAGGTAAGCCCCTGCATAGGTCAAAACAACAGCATTAAGCCCGTCAGATGAGATGTCCATTGCGGTTGTCATATTGGACATGCTTAAAAAATCACCTATACCCTGGCCCTTTTGTGGCAGGGGTTTAATTACTGTTATCCTTTTTGCAACACCATTTTTTTCTGTTTTTTTTGCAAGAGCAAGTTCATATAACACAGGAGGTGTATCCCTTTTACTTAAGAGAAGTATCTTGCCTGCTACCGTATCCACTGCAACAGCTTCACAGTCACGCGGGCCATCTTCATAGGTAAATGTGATGCTCCATGATGGTTTAAGGGTGATCGGGGAGCCCATTTTAATCTTTTTGGTATCAGGCTCCTCTATAAAAAAAAGAAAGCACCTGCTCCTATTTGCAAAGTTATCCCCCACATCGGCAACAACAATATATGGCTTGCCTTCAAACTCAAAGGTGGCAATATCCTCCCAGTCATTATTTTTAACCCCTGCAATGTTAACAACACCCGCAGGTTTCCCACCCAACCCTATGGCATATACCGAGGCGCTGTTGCCGCTGTCATTCAATACCCAGAACACATCCTCTCTGTGACGGGACATGGCTATCCCGCTTACCTCATCAAGGAAACTTACATTGATAGTCCCGATCTTCTTGACATCCGCCCTCTTTTCCTCTGACGCCACATGGGTGCATGATGCTGTAAACAGGATAATAACAATATAAAAAATTATTGATTTTGTGAGTATATAAAGTGTTTTCATATAAACCCCTGGATTACTTGGTAATGGCCTCTCATTAATATTATCTATAGCTCCTAATGCCATACACTTCAATCTATTTATCCACAATAACAACAGGAAGCTGTTTAATAAGCCTACAGATTTACTCCATCACACTCTTCCACCCGCGCCTGTTCAGGTCAAGGTATATGATTAAACCTGCACAGGCTGCAAGGAGAAGAAAGCCAAGCCCCATAAGCCTTTGGCCGAATATCAGCTTGCCTGTGCCAAACAGGGTCATATATACAAGCAGGCACCCGCAGAACCAGTCAAGAATATTAAAGGCAATATCGGCCTTTTGAGGGACATCAGGGGCCTTTAAGGCGATTGGCCCCCAGAAGGTTTTCCCCGGGCGAACCCGCCTGTAAAAGGAGACAAGCAACTCCTCCCTTTCAGGCCTTGTCAGGAAGGTAATACAAACCCAGACCGCTGTTGTGCAGACCACAGTAATCAGAACAGTCCATGCAAACTGCATGGGATCATCGCTGTCAAGCCTGTAATAGAATTTAAGTATTAAGGATACTATAAATGATGATGCCATTGCAGAGACCTCGCTCCATGCATTGATGCGCCACCAGAACCAGCGCAGTATAAAAACGCTTCCGGTGCCTGCGCTAAGGGCGATGAGAAATTTCCAGGCCCCTTCAATGGTATTAAAAAAGAAGGCAACAATACATGATGCAGTCATGATCAGGAGGGTTGCCCCCTGTGAGGCTATAACATAATGTTTTTCGGTTTTGTCAGTGATAAGAAACCGTTTGTAAAAGTCATTAATAATATAGGATGCCCCCCAGTTAAGCTGTGTGGATATGGTGGACATATATGCTGCCAGAAATGCGGCTATGATCAACCCCCTTAATGCAGCAGGAAAGACATCAGGATCAATGGCCGCCTTTATAAAACCCGATTCTTTATCAGCAAGATCAGGGTAAAGCACAAGGGAGCAGAGGGCCACAAGAATCCACGGCCAGGGCCGCACCGCATAATGGGCAACATTGAACCAGAGGGTAGCAAGGAGTGAATGTTTTTCATCCTTTGCAGATAATATACGCTGGGCAACATATCCGCCACCGCCCGGTTCAGCGCCGGGGTACCATGTTGCCCACCAGTTTACTGCAAGGTAGACAAAGAAGGTAAGCATGGGCATCCATGCAGAACCTATATCAGGGGTAAATGAGAGTATGTCTCCGCCTGCGCCGGCGATCTCTTTTGCCGAATCTAAAAACCGGAGCTTTTGCATAAGTAAACTCATCCCCCCGACCGCATGCACTGCAAATATGGCAAGAGAAACCATCACACCCATCATGAGAACAAACTGGAAGAGGTCCATGACCAGCACCCCCCAAAGGCCGGAAAGAATGGAAAAACAGGAGGTGAGAAGCATAATACCCAGTGTAATTAAAAGGGCATTGATCTGGTTGATATTGAAGATCATCATGAGAATCTTTACCATGGCAACATTTACCCATCCCATCACAATGCAGTTAATCGGCAACCCCAGATACAGTGCCCGAAACCCCCTTAAAAAGGCCGCGGGCGGGCCGCTGTAACGTATCTCTGTGAATTCAAGATCAGTCACCACCCCTGCCCTGCGCCATAATCTCGCATAAAAAAACACGGTAAGCATGCCGCTCATAAGCATGTTCCACCAGAGCCAGTTGCCTGCTAAGCCGTTTTTTGCGACTATCCCGGTGACAGCCAGAGGTGTGTCCACTGCGAATGTTGTCGCAACCATGGAGGTGCCGGCAAGCCACCACTTAACGTTTCTGCCCCCTATAAAAAAATCCTCTGTGGAGCCGATAGCCCGTCTGCGCATGTAAATGGCTATGCAGATATTGAATGTAAAGTAGGCGATAATCACCAGCCAGTCTATCATTGAAAGATGCATAAGCGCCTCCCTGAAAAATATTTAGCTGCAACATATTGAGTCATGGGTAATATAAAATGTCCCCATGATGTTTGTATTAATCCCTTTATCCAGAAAATAGCTCGGCTCGATCCTGGAATGATCGCCACTTCTTTTAAACGGGTTTTGCATCTCTTCACCAAACATGTCAAAGGAGTTTGCCAGCCCCCCTGAAAGGTATATGGGGATATCTGCAGATGCCCCGCAGGCCTTTGCCCTTGCCTTTACCATGAGCGCAACATCACCGAATATCCTGCCAAAAATATTCATAGTCCTTATTGCAACAAAAGACCCTGCCCGGCAGAGTTTATATATCTCCATCCCTGCTCTGTCAGGATTGGCTGTAACCGGATCAGATGAGTTATGCCTGCTGCTCTTTTCTGCTCTTTCAACAACCGTTTGATAGAGGCAATACAGCCCCCTGTTAGATATAATGGATTCAGCCCTTATATATGAATGTCCTGTGCGGGGGTCCATTAATTGCCAGGGGATTGCCCTGCTTTGTTGTATAAAATAATAACAGAACCTTAAGAGAGATAAATCATATTCTTCAAAGATCCTATTAAGCATCTCATCTGACAGGCCTGTGGCATAGCCAGGTTCATTCACAAGAAAGCACCCCATATCCATAACTTCACAGTAATCACCTTTGCCTGTAGCCCTTCCGCATGGATCAATCCATGCCCCGCCCCATCCCCCGCCTATCACCCAGAAGAGAAGGTCTCTTTTTCGGACTCTCCACTCCATCAGACCACCGCTCTCACCATCATTAATGATCGTTACAGGGAGCCTGAAGATTTTTTCAAACAGTGTCCGGATATTTTTTCCTGCAAGAAAGGGAAGGTTAGAGCATATATATACCTCTCCATCAGATATCACACCCGGCATGTCAACGCCAAGTGCAATCAGACAATCATATGAAAGGGATGCTGTGTCCAGCAGGTTTTTAATGTGGCTGAAAAGCCTTGCAACCATTGCCCCCGCTGACCCCCCGTATGAATTTACAGGGAGGAACCCGGTCAGAATGGGGTTTGCTGAAAGATCAAAGAGCCCTGTCTTTGCGCCGATCCCTGCGCCTATATCAATTACAGCAATGACCTTTTTATTGACCATTGTTTAATACTGCCTCAAAAGCGTTATCCGGCTCATAATTATTTTTAATGGCCCTGGCCCCTGACAAAAGCTCTTCAGGATTCATCTCCCTCAGAAAAACAAAACCTTTAGCAGAATGGATCATGGGGTTTTCATGTCCTTTAAACCACTCTTTACCCAGGCAACAGACCAGCCATTCATACTGCTCCTTCTGAATAATGGCAGCATAATCGCTGAATGGCCCATTGTATTCAGGGCTTGGAAATGATGCCTCCTTCTGTGTCTTGAAAAAATCCATAAAGAGCATCTTTGCCCGCTTCATGTCAGATTCAGAAACAGGCAAAAAGAGGTTGGCCTCAGCAGGATGAAACCTGTACCATACATTTCTGTAGCCCCAGATCCTATGCGGTATCTTTTTGCCCTGTTCCTTCTGGACACGGATGGCATCTGCCACAACCTGCAACACCTTGTAGTGGGTATCCGGGCCGCTTGCTTCAGGGTCAAGGGCAACCGACATGATATCCGGGCAAATAAATGAGATGAGGTTTACAACCGGCAGCACATCCCTTTCCCTTGAGGGTGGTTCATTAAATATATCCCCTTTATAAAAGCCAAGCCGTAAATGGTGGGTATTTGAAGAGAACCTGTTAAATGCTCCCCAGCAGAGGCTGCCTTCCCATTCGCGTGCCATCCCTTTTAAGAGCTGTATCTCGGGCGGGTCTTTCTGCCCCGGATATGCATCCGTAATATATGATTTGATCTGGAGTATCTTTTCATGCAGGATTTTCCGGTCTTCTGTCCTGAAAACCTCACAGAGGGATCTAAACAGATGGATATTTTCGGCCATCTCCATCAACAGCATGTTTTTATCAAGACGGCCCTTAAGAAAGAGTTTTATCGCCTCATCCATTGAGATACTGACAGGCATGTTCTTATTGATATCAATGGCAGATAATAGTCCATTAACCCTGTTCAGTAAAAATGAATTTGTAACTGCTGTAAATCCGCTGGTAAAGGTTGCAAATGAATGGTTTTGTCTAATATCCTCAAGATCACCTATTATCCCGGCAAGGTATCCAAGCAGGATATCATCATGATGCGGCTCGGTATGGAGCCAGTTTGCTGATGACCTGTCAGCAAGGCCCATGTTTACCGCATGCACAAGCCATTCATGCGCCCTGTTGATACAATCATTCTCTTTCACTCCCTGTTCAATGGCCAGTGAACAGATTTGATCCATTCTGAAGTCATCTATGGTGAGATCATGCAGGGGTTTTTTCAGGGAGAAGGAGAGATCAATAACCGCCCTTCTAATCTGAAGCTCTGTCAGCCTCTCCTGCCTTTTAAGTTTTATGACATACCTTGCCTTTAATCCCTTTGCGGCCCCCTCTGTCAGGTAAAAGGCAGAGTTTTTAAGCCTCTGAAGGGCAGTGCCAGGGTATGTTTGATCGGGCTGACTCTCTACTGTCTCTGCAACAATCCGTGACTTTGCCTCCCCTGCGGCCATGATAATTGCAGTGCAATCAGGGTTTCTTGTGATGGTGCCAAGCCCGATAGTTATCACAGCCCGCTTTGCTGCTGCCTCAATCCCGCCGAGGTCACTTGCCGCAGCCGCCTGTGTCTCATAATTTGTCATGATGAGGCGGGTCCTTGAATCGTGTGAACTCCCTCTGATGTTAAATGCAATGTGCCCGTCCGGCCCTATGCCTCCCAGAAAGAAACCAATACCCCCAAGCTCTTCTATTTTCTTCTCATATGAATCACACCACTCATCAACTGCGCTGATAACCTCTTTCTGTCGTCTTTCAAGAGAGGAGAGGGGTGCCCTGTCACGCAGACACAGATCTATCTCTCCCCCTGGCCAGATATCGGATAACTTCTCCCCTGAAGTAAGCCCTATCTGGTTGCAGTCAATCAGAAGGGCCTTGTTGGGGTCAAGGCCAAAACCCCTGATATAATAATCCTTCACATAATTACAAAAGCTGTTTGTCTGCCGCGAATCAATGGGATAAAATTCATCCATCTGGACGAATGTAAGCCCGCCTGTGTCTGGCCTCTTAACAATATTAAACCCCCTGCCGGCAATTTCAGAAGAGAGATGCCCCTTATCCCAGTTAAGGAGATAATATTTTACCCAGTGTATGAAATGCTCGGGTGTCTTTCCTGTTGGGAGGGAGACCACACCACGGGGATTATTGCTCACCCATACAAGAAAATGCAATGCCGCAAGACGCCCCAGTTCAGGAAAGTTCGGCACAATAATAACCCTGATCTTCTCGTCAGGTATATTGACCACTTCTGATCCGCTCCTTGCCAGTAGATCTTTCCCTATTAGGTTCTCTTCCATTTTATCTCTTTTAAAATATCCCTAAAGAGAATATAAATGAGTTGATTTTGCTAAACAATAGCGGAACAGATCAATTTTTTAACATATTCGACTTTTTGCTATGGATAGAGAGATACAGGAACTTCTAAAAAAATTTAATGAGCCTGAAAGCTATTTTGCAGGTATCACTACCGCCCTTACACTATTTCCTGTGAATATCCTCCAGTTTCACAGGGCAAGGCAGCTGGAAACCGAAAAGGAAATACACCACCGCTTTGTCCTGATATCTGTTATAAGGGAGCCGGGCCATGTGATTGTAGAGGGTGACCTGCTGCCGCTTAAGCCCGGTCAGGGGCTTCTGATCTTTCCCTACCAGAGCCACTATTACACGCGGTTCAGCAACCCTGAAAATGTAAGCTGGCTTTTTACCACCTTTGAGCTCACAGATGCTGCCGTATTACAACCCTTGAAGGGTATCCCGTTTACCTTTAATAAATTTGAGCTTAAAAGGCTTTCAAACCTTATAAAGCTGTTCAGCGCATGGCATGAAAAGAAAAATTCGGACGGTTCAGAGGCCCCTCCAGAACTGGCATTACTGCTAATCAGTCTTTTAAAGAGACAACAAACGGCTGTCAGAGGGTTGAGCTTAAAGGCTCTTCCGGATCATCCTGATCGCCAGTTTATCCAGCGGGTTATGAATTATGTCTACAGCAATATTGAAAAGCCTATCAACATCTCTGTTCTTGCAGAGGCTGTCGCCATATCCCAGAGCCGTCTCAGGACAAGGTTCAGGGATGCAGTAAATATAAGCCTTGGCGAATTCATCAGAAGGAGCCGTATTCAGAGGGCATGCGCTCTGCTCCATAACTCTGATCTTCCGGTTTCAAGGATAGCGGAAAAATGCGGATTTGGTTCCATCTACAGTTTCAGCAGAACCTTTCACAGGGTCACATTAAGGAGCCCCACAGATTTCAGGAAGAGGCTGAAACCCTGAATTACGGATCAAGCGGGTCTTTTGGATTGCACTGAAGGGCATTTCTGTCAGGCAGGTACCCGGTTGTATTCTCGCTCAGTTTTTTAAGCGCCCGGTAAGGCACATAACCAAGCTCCATCATGAACCGCTTTTCCATCTTTTCTATAAAGCCGTTCTGCCCCGGGTCAGTAATAATAACGACCTTTTTGTCTGATGGCATATTAAAGCGGTAGATCAGGCGGGCGGTGTTACGCATATTGGTTGTGGTATGGCGTGCATGGGGCTCTACAAATATCACATCCTCCGGGATCAAAAGCTCCTTTACAAGGTATTTCTTCATCTCTATTGCCTCGCAATAGGGGGTCTGACTCGGATTTACATGGCCGCCGGAGACAACAATAAAGGGGGCCGCCCCCTTTTTAAAATACTCTGCTGCCATTCGGCACCTGATAATCCCCTGCGGGTCAATAACAATGCCCTCCTTTTCAGGCCCCTTTCCGGGTACAAGTATCAGACTGTAGGGGTAATCCTCCCATTTTACATTTTTGATATTTAGAAAGGCGCTTTTATTAATGCCTTTATCCAGGGGCTCATAACGGGCCGCCTCATCCCGTCTGTTCAGGATCAGGCCATTTATGGCCATATTTACAGGCGCCTCAAAAAAACCCTTTTCTTCCATCCCCTTTAGCTCCTCAAGAAGCATGCCTTTTACCTCTTCAAGGAATTCTTTATCATCAGGCTTAAATGAGATGGAATCTGTTAAAGCATAAAATGGCTGTTTGCCCTTTATGTAGACATCAAGGATATGGGAGACCCCCTCTGCTACATTATTCCATACAGCCCTTATATATTCAGGGTCATTGTATGAGGCATACAGATTATATGACCCTCTGTCCCTGAGTTTTTTGATTAGGGACCTGAATGATTTATCCTGCCCGGAGAGTTTTATAAGCTCATTCTCAATAACAGTTATTTCATCCTGAGTCCACTTCAGGGCATCAGCGTAACAGCCTGCATCATTGCAATGCTTAAGGGCGGTTTCTATACGTGCCTTTTGTTGATGAGCAAGGTTCATGAGCGCAGGGTCATTGATTATTTTTCCTGATATCGCGGGATCATCTTTCAGATAGCTAATAAAAGAAAACATTTTATCTTCCAGTATGGTTCGGGCATGTTCATTTTGCCCATGAGCCTTTATATTGGTCAGTAAAAAGCTCATCAATATGAGCAAAATCCAAATTTTTCTCACATATGCCCTGTAAGCTCTATTGATCTCCATTCCTTTATCCTTGTATAAAAATGATATCCCTAAAATCTGATTAGCTCCATGAGCTCTTCCCTTGAAAAGCCCTTTAGAAGGCCAGGGTCATCCTCTTTTATTATGCTCTCCATAAGGTCTTTTTTTCTGCCTATTATTGCAGAAATCTTTTCCTCAAGTGTACCCTCTGTTACAAGCTTGAACACCTGCACCCCGCGCTTCTGGCCTATCCTGTGCACCCGGTCTGTTGCCTGATCCTCCTTTGCAGCATTCCACCACCTGTCATAATGTATTACCACAGAGGCAGCAATAAGGTCTATGCCAACACCGCCGGCCTTGAGGCTGCCGATAAAGACCCTGCAATCAGGGTCATCGGCAAAGCTCTTTACTAAATCTCCCCTTTTCCTGCTCTTGCCGGTAAGCGCCACATGGCCGATACCCTCCTTTGTGAGATACCTTTCAATTATATCTATCATGTCGAGGTACTGGCTGTATACCACCACCTTGTTGCCATTTTCTATGGCCTCGCCAAGTATCTCCTTGAACAACTCCCATTTACCAGATTCATACTCCTCATATTTTTCAGGGGCCTTTTCAACAAGGGCCGGGTGGTTGCATACCTGTTTCAGTAGATTAAGAAGGGCAAAAATGTGCATGTAGGGCACAGGCTCTTCCCTGTTTTCAAGCGATGAGAGCAGACCCGCTCCCCTTGAATTGACAGCATCCCTGTAAAGCTTAACCTGATGATTGCTTAGGGTGCAGCTCAGGATATCCTCAATTTTATCTGGAAGTTCATCCAGCACGCTCTTTTTCATGCGGCGTAGTGTAAATGGTGATATCACCCTTGCGAGATCTTCCTGAACCTTTTTATCCCTGCGCTCCTCTATCGGGGCAATGTATCTGGTATGGAAAACAGTGTCTGATCCTAAGTATCCCGGCACTGCAATGTCAAACAGCGCCTTTAACTCCTCAAGCCTGTTTTCTATGGGGGTGCCTGTCAAACCAACCTTCATATTGGCAATGACCCCTGATGCAGCCTTATAGGCCAGGGTCTCAGGATTTTTTATGTGCTGTATCTCATCAAATACCGCCACTGAGAAAGGTATCTTTTTAAGTTTTTCTATATCCCTTGCCAAAACGCCATATGATGTGAGTATTAGATCCTTTTCCCTGAGGGCAGAATCAATGTCCCGGTCGCTTCCATGATAGATCACCTCCCTTAAAGATGGCGCATGCGCATTAACCTTTGTCTCCCAGTGGCTGAGCACTGTAGTGGGGCACACAACCAGAAATGGTGCGGTTACGCCATACTGCTCCCGCAAGCCCAGCAGGAAGGCCATGATCTGGTGGGTCTTGCCAAGGCCCATGTCATCACACAAAAGCCCCCCGAACCGGTTTTCATAAAGGTAAAAGAGCCACTCCGCACCTATCATCTGGTATTGTCTGAGCCCGGATTTAAGGCCATTAGGGGCCTCAAATGGCCGTGATGGTTTGAGCTCCATTATCCTTTTTACAATCTCTGCTGTTTCACTGTTATCACCTGTAACAGTGATGTTCCTTCCGGTAAAGTTGAGCCTGAGCAGATCCATGCGGGAGAGTTTAAGGGCCTTTGTGCCGTCCTGTTCAAAATCCATAAAATAATCGGCCACCCTTTTGATCTCACTCGCATCTGTATCTATCCATCCCTTTTCTGTGCCGATGTACCTGTGCCCCTCCCTTGCTGCCCTCAGGATATCATTAAGGGATATATCGCTGTCGCCAAAGCGGTATTTTATGGAAAGCCAGCACCAGTCACGGTCTATTGCAGAGGGCTCCACCTCAATCCTTTCATAGTCCCTGATTATTTTGATTGCCCGAACCCTTTCCGAGACTATATTGGATTCATTCAGGAGTTCATCCCCGTATTCATCCAGGAATTCCGGTATCTGTGATTTTTTGAGCACCATCTTTACAGGCGCCCTGAACTTTCGCTCCCTGCCGGGTGTCTCAAGCTCGGTCATTATACCCAGTTCAGGTATATACATGAGGTCCCCGTATGTAAACCTCTCAAGGTCATCCCTTTTAAAGAGGCTCCGCTCACCATTCTTCTGTATCACCTCAATAACAGGGCGCACCTCAAGATCAAGCTCTGTGTTGATGTCTATATTGAATATGGATTTGAGGGGCACAGGCGTTATTGGCATGGCATTCTGGTTGGGTAAAAGCTGGCTGAATGTGGTAAGCAGTTTTTTAACCACCTTCCTGGGGACACTGAAACTCATAATAGATATATCTTCGCTGTTTTTACAGGTAACAGTAAAGGCCCCTGTTTTTTTATCTATTGCAGGTGTCAGGGAAAAATCCATATTACCAAGTTCCCTCCATGCATGATATGCCATACGGTACCAGAAACCCTCTTCCAGGAGCTGCCCCCTTGTCTTGAAACCGCTTTCACCCATGATCCGTTCATTCATGGTCATGGTGACTTTATACAACCTGCTTAAAATATCAAACCTTGTGGGGGCAACAGCCTCACCCTTTTTCTCTGGAATGCTGATACAGCGCTCAATAAACCGGTCAGCATCATCGTTGTGGGCAAAATAGCGCATCAGCTCATTTTTATCTTTATCTGTTGCAATGATTATATCGCCTGATTTCCCGGAGACCCTTTTTAATGAGATGTTCTTAAGTGAAATGGCCTTGCCATCCATTAGTATAGAGGCGATCTGATACCATATGCCTGTCCTGAATGTATCATCAAATTGCTTGCCTTTATTGAATGTCCCATATGCCTTTTTCAGGGAGAGTATATGGTCGCATGCGTCCTTCTTTGATACCCTGCAGGTGCAGGTCAGTTCACTTGTGGTGCTGTATTCTTTGTACATCAGGTAGGCAACACCCGGCCTTTTGTCAGAGGGGTCAGGCATCAGGGCAATTGCCTTTCTATGTAATTCACACCTTTTGAGAAGGGCTGCTATATCAGGTTTTGTACTCTTTTTTTGAGCCATATAATTACCGTCTGTAAATTTTAACAGGATTAAATATTTTATTTTGTCAGGAAGGTGATCTTTATACTATATAAACCTATTATGCAATAAGCTGTGCCTTAAAAATTCGAGAAATCCTATGGATAAAAATATTATGGATATACAATCAGGGCTCCAGGGCCTGATGCTCCCTAAAATACTTGAGGGCACGCCTGAGGGTGCAAAAATTGCAGGTATCCTCCACAGCAACCTTAGGCCTGTAACACCGGGGAGCGGGTATAATCTTCCTCTATTTCAGTTTTCTTCCC
This sequence comes from uncultured Desulfatiglans sp., assembly GCA_964460435.1. Lineage (GTDB taxonomy): Bacteria > Desulfobacterota > DSM-4660 > Desulfatiglandales > HGW-15 > JAAZBV01. Next base: position 1,265 of record CAYWRH010000116.1, on the reverse strand, counting down.
ATATTATAGAGGCCCTGTTTAGCGCAAGGAGGAGAGGCAGTTTAATACGCGGTATGGAGGCGGCGGAAAAGATACTTGATGCGGAAAGAACAGGCATTTTGTCTGCTGATATGAAAACAGGCAGCAGGAGGACTGAGCGTATATCCAGGCTGATTGTTGCGGCAAATGATGGGAGCCACAGGTTCTACAGGCAGATAAAAAGGGTAATTGAGAGGAATAAACCCAGGGTTATGGCAATTGAGCTTGATGTGACCTCATTTGAGCTCGGGGAGGCACTCTTTGGCCCTGGGAAAAGGGCGCTTTTTCTGCTTGTCAGCCATAAGGATGCGGTTATTAATTTGCTGAAATCACTCATTATTTAGAATATTAAATGACCAATAATTAACTCAAGGTTTCAGCCCCTGATACCGATAATGCTCAATAGACCAAAAATCGGGTGGAGTAAATTATTTAAGCGTATGATAAAGCCGGTATTAAAAAGGATTAGCGAACAGAACAAGATATTTTTTGCCTTTATAGTCCCATTATTTCTTGCCCTTTCCCTGGTGCAGTTAAATGCATCCGGGGTAACATCAAGGCGATCTGATGATAAGCTAAGTACAGGGCAATCCTCAGGAAGGTTTTTTCTTAATATTGCTGAGGGCCGGATAACCCTCATTGCAAAGGATAGCCCGCTGGGCCCCCTGCTGCAAGAGATAGGCAACAGGAGCGGCGTCAAGATTATTATAAGCCCTGCAATTCGGACAAGGCTTGTGACCATTGACTGGAAAGGCATCCCACTTGAGGATGGCATTAAAGCACTGGCTGGAAGCAGAGGGCTGGTTTATAAAAGGGATGAAAAGGGCACAATATCTTTATCAGAGGTGCATGTTGTCCCATCATCACCTGAAGGGCCTGACAGGGTGGTTAATGAAGTGATTAACCCCAATTTATCCGGTATATCTGACAAGCAGAAAAAGGAGGAGATACAAACCCCGCAGAAAGGAGCAGGTTATTCTTCAGCGGAAAAGGACACATCAGACAAAGAATCAATTAATTCCCGCATAGTAATGAATGAGATGGTGGTCCGCTTTAACAGGGATTTGAGTGAGGCAGAGATAAATAAATTTCTTGCCGATTCAAACATCACCATAAAAAAATATATAGCCGCACTCAACTATCATATCCTCTCACTGCCTGAAGGCATGACATATTATGATCCCCTGGCATATTTTAAATCAAAAAGTCTCATATCCCAGGCATCCCGCAAATAAATTTTACCCATA
>CAYWRH010000115.1:0-14202 GCA_964460435.1 uncultured Desulfatiglans sp. | reverse complement strand
AAAATTATACAGACAAAATATGTTAAAACACTTATAATTACCCCTGATTTTTTGTTTCTATAACCTGACAACTCCATAATAAAATGAAGCCCAAATGCTAATCCAAGTGTCCATCCAAAAGATGATACTTTATACCATATATAAGCAGTTTCAATAAAATTTTTATTGATTTTTTTAATATTTAAACATATATTTCCGAATTCTTTTAACAAAGGATTTTATAAATAACCTCACAATTTAAAGTGGGGAGCTGGGATAAAAATGATAGTTGTCATAATATTACATGTGCTTGTCTGCATAGCCCTTATCCTGATAGTACTTTTACAGAAGGGAAAGGGCGCAGACATGGGAGCAGCCTTTGGAGGCTCAAGCCAGGCTGTATTCGGAGGGGCAGGCGCTTCCTCCTTTTTATCGAAGATAACAACAGCTGCCGCTATCATATTTGTGATTACCTGTCTGTTGCTTAGCGTCCTGGGAAAGGGTAAAAGCAAATCCATAATGGAAGGTGCACAGGTTAAGACCCCTGCCGCTCAGGCCGGGAGCGCTTCAACCGGTGATAAGCAGGCAGAAAAGAAATAGGGATTTCAGGTTTAAATGCCGAAGTGGTGGAATTTGGTAGACACACTATCTTGAGGGGGTAGCGGGGAGACCCGTGCGGGTTCAAATCCCGCCTTCGGCACCACCAGATTAGAAAGGGGCATTAACAAAATGTTAATGCCCCTTTTTTTACTATTCCAGCCGTTGAAACACATATTTTACAGCCATATCGCCGTAGCCCATCTTTCCGTCAGCAGAGGGCTTTATCTTCTCCATACCAGGCATAACCATCTTGTCATACTGTGGTTCAAGTATAAGGGTGTTATCATCCTCCATATAGCACTTGAAGGTCATAGACCCAAGACCGGGAAAGGCCGCTAATTTATGATGAACAATAATTTCATCACCCGTAAATTCATATGTCCCGGCATCTGCCATGAATGAGCGGTTTGCCGGAGGGGCTGTTTCTCCCGGTGCAGGTTTTGGGGTAAAGTCACGGATAGCACTGTAATGCTGCTTTGCTAAGAATATCATAAACTGCGCATCATCCCTGTTCCTTCTGTTTTCACCAATCCCCACATCCATGTTTTTTAAGCTCCACACCCCCTGGATTTTCGTTGCATCAGCCTTAATCGCCTTTTTAGCCTCTCCGGCCTGGGCAGTTAAAAAAGAAAAAGCAATAAATAGAATTAGAATAAAAATAGGACGTTTCATAACATTTCTCCTTAATGTAAAGTATATCATGGTTAATAATTTGCACGAATTTTCCTAAAATACACCTTTATAATTATTTAAGAAAGGATTTTATAAAAATGAATGTGCGGAAAAATACCCATGTAAAGCAGGGCCATTACTAAAAGTCATATATGTTAAAAAAATAATCTCATTCGCTATTGTTTGCCTGAAATATCTCATTTATAGTCGCATAAAACATAATGGGAGAAGTGATATGAGTATACCCAGGTCCGAAAGGCTGCTCTCACTGGATATCTTCAGGGGGATAACTATCATGGGGATGATCCTGGTAAATAACCCGGGATCCCGTTCAGCGGTCTATGGCCCATTACAGCATGCCAGGTGGTTCGGCTGCACGCCCACAGATTTGATCTTTCCTTTCTTTATTTTTATTACCGGGGTCACAACCCTGTTTTCATTAAGTAAATATAAGGATGCCGGGATAAAAGCAGATGTGTATCTCAGGATATTAAGAAGGTTTCTGATCCTCTTCTTTCTGGGGCTATTTTATGACGGGTTTCCACATTTTGATCTTGGCATAATAAGGATACCCGGTGTCCTTCAAAGAATTGCCCTTGTATACCTTTTTACCTCTCTTATTATTTTACATGTAAAAAAAGAATACATCCTTTATGTGATGATTGCCCTTTTACTTGGTTACTGGGGCTTAATGACCCTGGTACCAGTACCAGGCACTGGCGCACCAAGCCTGGAACCTGCCGCCAACCTTGGGGCATGGCTTGACAGGCTTATCCTGGACGGGCATCTCTGGGCATTTTCAAAGACATGGGACCCTGAAGGGATTCTCGGTACCCTGCCTGCTATCGGCACATCATTGATAGGGGTATGTTCAGGGTATCTCCTTAAAAGTTCATCAGACAGTGCGACAAAGGCTGCAAAACTCTTTTATTACGGGGCTATCCTGATGTGCATTGGCTATATCTGGGGTTTCTGGTTCCCCATAGGTAAAAGCCTTTGGACAAGTTCCTATGTCTGTTTAACTGGGGGCCTGGCCCTGCTGTTTTTGGGGTTCTGCTTCTGGACAATCGATGTCAACAATAACAAATGGTGGATCAGGCCATTTCATATCATGGGGACAAACGCAATTGCAGCATACTTTCTTTCAAGCCTCGTTGCAAAATGCCTTTACCTGATAAAGATTACAGACACCACCGGTAATGCAGTAGTGTTGAAAGATATTATCAATAATAATCTCTTTATGAAGATAGCGAGCCCCATTAATGCCTCCCTGCTCTTTGCCCTCTCTTATGTGCTCTTATGGCTCTTTATAATGTGGTTCCTTTATAGGAAAAATATCTTTATTAAGGTATAAAGGGTTGTTTATGAAACCCTTTTATGTGCTGATTGTTTTTCTGTTGGTTCAGCCAACCATGAACAAAAGCCTGATAGAGGTTGTTATTCCATGAGCCTTGAGTTATATAAGAAATATTTTTATCCCTGTTTAATGGAAAAGCCGTTAACCACAGAGAAGAGAGATGAGACCGGGAACTATTTTCCAGTATCTCTTTATAACTCAATGTATTTGAGGCAAATTGTTTTTCAGGTGCACTTAACCCTTACTGTTTATGCATATTATGTCATTAAAAACCAGGTTGATAAAAACTATATCTTATCAGTTTTTTATTCTGCTCCTTCTTTGCAGTTCATCACACGCATGGTATGGAAAAACACACCTTGCAATGGCAAAGAGGGCAGGTTACAGGTACTGGTATAATGCCGCTGCAGCAGATCTTGCAAGGCTTAAGGCAGGGGATACTGAACAGTATAACCATTTTGTAAATAACAAGAAGGGCTCACAAATCACACCGGACATTGTGCTTTCCCAGGTAAAAAAATATGATTCACCCCGTGACCGCAAAGGGCATCTTTATGGCGCAATAATTGGCTCCATACGGCAGTATATAAAGGTGAAAAATTCGGGTGGGTTTGCTGAAGATCACATGGCCTTTTGTGTCCACTATATCGGTGATCTGTCAATGCCCCTTCATAACATTGAATACAGCCCGTTCAACAAAAGATATCATCTTGAAATGGATGGTTTACTGGAGCAAAATGTGCTGGATAACCTCTCTGAAATAAAGACAGAAAAGATAACTATAAAAACAGAGAATGACCTCATTAAAGAGATCTGCCGGATAGCAAACATATCCATCGAGCTGGGCATAAGGCTTGAGAAGGAGGAGAGGGTGATGACAAAGGCTGAGGCATACCGGCAGGTTGGGCTGAGTACATCACTGATAAAGGCGGTTATTGAGTATACTAATAATATAACCCATCATTTTTCTGGACTAAAAGGGAATGATATGTGATAGTTACCCCAACTTTTCTGACACAAAAAAATAAAATTATTGTGATTCTCCTTTAAGATCGGTCACGGAAATTATACAAGAGGGATCAGGATGGAGCCAAGGATACCGACACAGGATGAGAAGAAAAAGCTGACAGAGATATACAGGTTTCACAGGAGTTCAGAACTTTATATGCTCTTCATGCTTTATCCTGCCCTGTTTCTGATTGTGTTAACCTTCTTTTTTGACACCCATCCCCTGTTTGTATTTGCAGTGATAATGTTTACCATCCTGATGCTTGCAGGCATAGTTGGCCTTATAATAAGACGTCATATGATCAGAAAATGTCCCGGATGCGGGACAAGGGGAGTTCCCCCAGTGCCGATGCCAAAGAACCCAGGTTATTGTACAAGATGCGGCCTGATCCTGGACCCGTCGTATAAAGGCCTGAATAATAATATAGTTAAAAAGATAATTCCCAGGACAAGATAACGCTGCCTGTATACAAAATTTGAATCAGTATAAAAAAGGGGTTTTGTCTTGATGCAGATAAAACCCCCTGTGTATAACAAACTAAAATAATTAAAGCACTACAGACACTTTCTGGTGATACCGAGGAGCTTTCTTGCCTCTTCTGCATTGGCTATTTCACGCCCAGAGAGCCTTGCAAGGTCTGCAGCGCGTTTTACAAACTGTTCATTTGTGCCTATTATCTTTTTGCCATCTTTATCCACATCAAATACCACGTTATCCTCAAGACCTACACGGATACCGTCTGCGCCCATTGCAAGGGCAGCAAGCATCATGGGCATATGGGCGGAGCCTATCCCTGAAACAGACCATGTGGAACCTGGAGGAAGCATCTCAACAAGGAAGGCCAGGTTCTTTACTGTGCCCGGCATGCCGCCTGGTACATTCATGATAAACTGGTAATGGGTGGGCACCTTGAGCCCGTGTTTTTTAATGTAATAGGCGGTGTTCCCCATAAAGCCTGTATCAAACACCTCAACCTCAGGTTTTATGTCATACTCCAGAACCGCCTTGGTGAGCTTTTCAAGAAATCGCGGATGATTTTCAAATACAAAACTGTTTGCCCAGTTGAGTGTGCCTGCATCATATGAGCACATCTCGGGGCGGAGTTTTGCAAGGTGGTTAATGCGTTCATCATCTATGTATGAACCACCCGATGTGGTGAGGTTAATGATGACGTCAAGGTTTTCCTTTTTACATGCAGCGCGTGTAAGTTCAACCGCCTGCGTAAACTTGTCGATTGACATGGATTTTTTACCCTCGTCATCGCGTATATGTATGTGAACAATGGCAGCCCCGGCCTTTACAACACGAACAACATCGGCTGCTATTTCATCCGGGTGCAGAGGAACAGCAGGCGCCATCTCCCTTGTTGTTCCTGCGCCTGAAAGGCAGCAGGATATGATCAGTTTATTGGTGTTTCTTTTTTCCATTATGTTTTCTCCCTATAAATTATTAAAATAATCTTGCATATCACTTCTTTTTTTCATCATCGGGTATCATCACCATTACCGCCTCACCCTTTGCAGTGACCGTACCTGATGCAGAGAGGGTTGCAGCAAGGGTGATCTTTCTGCCCTTTATCTCCTTAACGGTTGCCCTTATTTCAAGCTCTTCGCCCACAGGGGTGGGCTTAAGATAATCAACCTTGAGGGATGCGGTCACAAACCTTCGCATTGGCCTTTCGCCGGGCTCAAAACCGTCCTGCCTCTCTTTTGCAGCTGCGGCTGTCCCGGCACAGTGGCAGTCAATCAGGGAGGCGATAATACCCCCGTATAAAAATTCCGGAAAACCCCCGGTCTTGCTTTTGTCAGGGGTATAACGGCATACCCCTTCATCTCCATCCCACTCGCTTTTAATATGCATGCCCTTTTCATTGAGCCTGCCGCAGCCATAGCAGTGGGAATAGTTCTCCGGGTAATAATCCTGGAAATATTTTCCTGGCATCTGATAATACCCGTTTATTGAACTGAAAATGTCTTAAGATCCGGGCTTACCAGAAGCTCTGCATCAGTTGCCGCCTTTACCTGTTCAACAGTCGTACCTTCTGCAATTTCTTTAAGGACAAGCCCTAAAGGTGAAACCTCTATAACAGCCTTTTCCGTGACAATCAATTTTACAACACCCACTGCCGTTATAGGGAGTGTCAGGTTCTTCAGTATCTTGGGCTTTCCATTATTGGTATGGAGCGTGCCTATTATTATCTTCTTTGCACCCGTGGCAAGGTCCATTGCCCCGCCCATACCTGAGACCATCTTGCCAGGTACCATGTGGCTTGCCAGGTTTCCCTTTTCATCCACCTCAAGGGCGCCTAAAACCGTGGCGTCCACATGACCACCACGTATGATGCCGAAGGATGTGGCGGTATCAAAAAAGGATGCCCCTTTTCTGACGGTTATGTATTTGCCACCGGCATTAGTCAGGTCAGGGTCTTCCTTGCCTTTTTCAGGGGAGCCATTTACGCCAAGCACACCATTTTCAGACTGTATTGTTATATCAACCCCCTGAGGCAGGTAATCTGCGACCAGGGTAGGCAGGCCAATACCAAGGTTAACCACATCGCCATCATGCAGTTCCTGTGCAATCCTCCTTGCTATTATAATTTTTGCATCATCCATTTGAATTGCTCCTTACAATATAATCTACAAATATACCGTGGGCCATTACCATGTTCGGGTCAAGTTCTCCCGGTTCAACTATCTTGGCTGCCTCTACAATAACCGTGTCAGCAGCTGTGGCCATAACAGGGTTAAAATTCTTTGTAGTGCCGTTAAAAAATGAGTTGCCAAAGGTATCGGCAATAGTTGCTCCAAGGAGAGCAAAATCTGCCTTTATTGGCAACTCAAGGAGATATTCCTTGCCGTTCAGCACAATGGTCTGTTTACCATGTGCCACATCCGTGCCAACCCCGGTAGGAGTAAGAACCCCGCCAAGGCCTGCCCCGGCAGCGCGTATCCTTTCAGCAAGGGTTCCCTGGGGAACAAGCTCCACCTCTAGTGTGCCGGCCATCATCTGTTTGCCGGTCTCTGGATTTGTGCCAATGTGCGAAGTCATAACCTTTTTAACAACCTTTGCAGCAATCAGTTTTGATATGCCAATACCTGTGATGCCGGTATCATTTGAGATAATGGTCAGGTTTTTAATGCCCTTTGCCAGAATAGCGTCAATAATGCTGTGAGGGGTACCGTTACCCAGAAAGCCGGCTATCATAAGACTGGCGCCGTCGGGTATCTTGTTTACCGCCTCAGTTATATTAATAACCTTGTTCTTCATTTTACAGACCTTCCTTGTTATAGATATTATGATTTAAGCATATTTGCAGATATAACGAGCCTCATGATTTCTGACGTGCCTTCATATATCTCTGTTATCCTTGCATCACGGCAATATCTCTCCATCGGGTATTCAGTAGTATAACCGTAACCGCCGAAGATCTGCAGTGCCTTATGGGTAACGCGGTGTGAGGCCTCTGAGGCAAACAGTTTTGCCATTGCGCAATATTTGGAATATTTCTGCCTTTCACCGCTGTTCATCATGTCTGCGGCCTGATAGGTAAGAAGTCTTGCAGCCTCTATATCGGTTGCCATATCCGCAATCATCCACTGTATTGCCTGAAATTCCGCAATTGGTTTTTCAAACTGTTTTCTGATCTTGGCATATGCAATGGCCTCTTCCATTGCTGCCTGACTGATACCCACTGCCTGGGCAGCGATTCCAACGCGACCCCCGTCAAGGGTATGCATGGCTATTTTAAAACCCTGGCCCTCCTTGCCAAGAAGGTTTTCTTCCGGTATTTCACAGTCTTCAAAAACAAGCTCGGTTGTTGAAGAAGAAAGAATACCCATCTTGTCCTCAACCTTGCCTACAGAAAATCCGGGTGTGCCCTTTTCAACGATAAACATTGACAGCCCCTTATGGCCTGCATCCTTGGCTGTCTTTGCCATTATAACCGCCACGCTGGCTACTCCGCCGTTTGTTATAAAGCTTTTTGTGCCGTTAATGACCCACTTGCCGTTTTTACGTTCAGCCCTGGTTGCAGTTCCTGATGCGTCTGAGCCTGCTCCCGGCTCTGTTATGCCAAAGCAGCCAATGTGCTCGCCTGAACATAACTTGGGCATATATTTCTTCTTTTGCTCTTCTGTGCCAAAATAATAAATGGGTGAGAGACAGAGTGAATTGTGCGCAGATACTGTAACACCTGTTGATGCGCCACCACGTGAAAGCTCTTCCACTGCTATTGCATAGGAGATGTAGTCCATGCCAGCGCCATTATACTCCTCTGGGTATACAACGCCCATTATTCCCATTTCCCCGAGCTGCTTGATCGCCTTTGCCGGGAACTTGTGTTCTCTGTTATATTCTGCTGCCTTTGGTTTTAATACCTGGTCAGCAAACTTCCTGCACATATCTTTTATCATCTGATGTTCTTCGCTTAATTTGAAATCCATAGAAAATACTCCATTTTTTTAATAGTTTTTAATGATTCTGCCATATTAATGACAGACTGTTCCTGAATTATCTCAGGTAAATATGAGCTTTATTACAAACTTCTTAAAATATCAATAACAAATTGAAATTATTAGGGTTGAGGAGATGCAGCGAAAAAAGAATCTGCCCCGGCATATAGTGATTGGCGACTGTATACCGGGGCAGATTCAGGGAGGGAAAACTCTGTGAATAAGGGGATAATATCTAAAACACAGGTTTTCAGAGGACGTTATTATTACCTGGGGTAAAACATCCTCGGGGTACCCTGTCTCAATTAATCAGGATATTGGTACCTATAATCATATCCTGATATCACCAAGGGGTAAAAATGTAAGGCCGCCACTCACAGGCCTTTTGTTTATTTTCTCTGTTCTCTTTTTAGGCTCTATAATCAGCCTCTTACCCTCTCTTCTAATTATTGCCTCATCACAACCCTTTTCAAACTCCTTGAGTATTTGGTCTATATGGCCCTTGGGATTCTGGTTTACTGAATTATTCAACTTTATACTGGTCATAGGTCGCCTCCTTGTAAAATCTCTGTTAGCCGCTGTATACACCCGTATATTGATTCCATTATATCTGCAATGGGTTTGCCATATAAATAAAGATCATATTAACTTATATAAAGTAAATATTGCTCAATTATTATGTTGATAAATCAGGTTATAATTTCAGGATTGGATATTAAGTATTCATTCAGGGCTGTGTTTATGGGTACTTAATATTCAAGAGTTTGGGGTGATGCATCCGGTCTATTCATAAAAGTAACTGCTTATGTACACCTCTGGCACAGGTTCATCAAGGTATTGATTAACAATCTTTCGAAAGGTGGCCTTTATGTCATCAAAATCCCTCTTTTTAATCCACTCTTTCAATTTCTCTTCGCTTACAGTCAATAGAAAGTCATTTTTTATCTGGGTGGAATATTTATACAGTTGTGATTCCTGCTCTACACTAGTATATGGGCTGGCCAGTACAAGGCCCAGGGATTCATTGTGCCCCGCTCCCATATGAATAGAGGTGATAACGACCTTGTTTTTTCTCAAAGGGTTGGGATTTTCCTTTTTGGCCCCTTTTTCAAAGGTTACCATTTTTACATTGTTAAATCCTGTATTGCCTTTTACAAGGTATATAAGGATTGCTATTAAAATGAGGAGAAACAAGCCCCATAGAATCTTCCTGTTTTTTACAAACAGACTTTTTGTTTCTGATCTTTCCATTAATGTCAAACCCTATAATAAAAAACCCGTATCCTTTATGGAAAACGGGTTCGGTTTACACTGCAACCCCGCTTTCATATCTGATTCACAGAGGTAGACCGGAGGCTTTGCGTCCCATTCTTTCGAATGGTTTGCCCTTTATTTAAACTTATATATTTTTTATCGTTACCCGGATTTTTTAGAAATCATGATAACTCCGGATTTATTATCGGACAAGACAGAGGGATTCTTGAATATTAAGGTATTTTTTTATATTTCCCGGCAAGTCGCACTCTGCGGTTAAAGGCGGTTGTTGACTGCCTGGATACTATGATATATAACTTCCAGTAAAGTTAGGGGTACAAAATTTAATCGAGCTTTCAAAGGGTTTTGGCCGCATCTCCATAAAAAGGTAACAGGTGAAAACAGTCAAAATTCTCTCTCTCCCGAATAAAATATGAAATTTACTATTTTTAAAAGACTGATAGCTGGCTTCTTTCTGATCCTCCTCGTGGTGGTGGCCCTTTCTGCCTATTCGGTCATTAAATTCAGGGAGCTGAACCAGGCCATCCGTTCCATCAGCGCTGTTGACAGCAAGACCTTAAGGTGTGCTGACCGCCTTAGAGATAGCCTCTATACCTTGAGAAAATTTGAAAGAAAGTATGTTATCTCGAAAGATAAGGATTTTTTAGACCAGTTTCATGAGACAGAAAAATCCTTTCAGAACGATCTTGATCAGATAAATTCCCTTCTGAATGAAGCAGGAAATTACGAGAGGGCAACATTATTAAGAAATGGCTGTGATAAGTACAGGATGAAGGTAGAAGAAGAGGCAGGACTTATTAGAGACAATATAGACTATGATAAAAGGGATTTTGAAGAGAAGAAACAGGCCCTTATTGATGAGGTTATCGGGCATCTGAACATGCTTAGAGAGACAACTGAAATGGTGACTGACAACAGGATCAGGATGTCGGGGGAGGTTATTCAGGAGGCCCTCAGGGTTATCATGATCATGTCTGTGTCATCGTTGGCCATGTCTCTCCTGATCGCCTTTTTTATCTCCAGGACAATTCATCGGCCTGTCCGTCTCCTCATCAAGGGGATCAAGGAGATCGCAAGGGGCAGATTTGAAAAACACCTTGAGATATCATCTCCGCCCGAGATAAATGAACTCGCAGGGGCATTTAATAATATGTGTGACAGATTAAAGGAGGTCGATGAACTCAAGGCAGATTTTATTGCCGGTGTGTCTCATGAGTTCAGGACGCCGCTTGCGGTTATCAGGGAGGCCATAGGCCTTTATATAGAATCATTAGAAAGCAGACCCGCAGAAAAGCAGCAGAAGCTCCTTTCCATAATTGAGGAGGAGTGCGAGAGGCTTATTACATCGGTGAACAGAATGCTTAATCTCTCCAGGATGGATGCCGGAATCGCCGAATATCATATGGAGAAATACAGTGTAACACACCTCGTAGCAATAGCGCTGTCAAAGGTACAGCCGCTCGCCCAGAGAAAAAATATAACACTGGAATATAACCCCGGAAATATTGTATCTAATGCATTTATTGACCCTGAAAAGATAGGTCTGGTGCTTGACAACCTTCTCGGCAATGCCCTTAAATTCACCCCTGAAAAAGGGAGGGTCTCTGTGAGGGTCATTGAAAGAGCGGCGGTGTTGAATGATGCAGTCGGGAAAGGAAAAAAGAATGTCATTGAGGTCTCCATTTCCGATACAGGGCCTGGCATACCGGAAAAACATATACATGAGATATTTGACAAATACAGAAAATTACATGAAAAGGGTACAGGGCTTGGCCTTTATATTTCAAGGCAGATCATTAATGCCCATGGAGGAGAAATATGGGTGGAAAGCAACGGAAAAACAGGAAGCACCTTCTTTTTTACGGTGCCTCTCTCCTTGTGATACTTTTGATGGCCCAGGGATGCGCCATTAGTCATAAACTGACAGGCACTATCACTGAAAAACTGGCAAAGGATAAGATACATGTTGAGGCCGGACCTATGGAGCCTGCCCGTGAGAAGATGAAGAATCAGGATTATAGCGGGGCACTAAAGGAGTACAATGATATCTTTAAACGGTATCCAAAAAAGTCGCCAGGGGACAGGGCCTTGTTTGAAATGGGCATCCTGTTTGCATATCCTGATAACCCTAAAAGAGACATTTCCAGGGCGCTTGGATATTTTAAATGGCTTGTAAAGGATTTTCCTGACAGCCCGCTCACAAGAGAATCCCTTGCATGGATTGATGTCCTGAACAGGGCCATAGAAAATGAGGAGAGGATCAGGGCTCTTCTGGAAAAGAACAGCGCCTGCCAGGAACAGATTGGCAGCCTTGAAAAAAAGAACAGGTCATATGAAGAGCAGATCAGGGCATTAAAGGAAATAGATATAGTGATTGAAGAAAAAAAGCGGCAGGAATCGCCGCAATAAAAGAGGGTAATAAACCATGTCCGAGGACAGGATACTGATAGTTGATGATGATAAAAACATGCTGGAGGTCTTAGGCTTAAGGCTTGAGGCAGAGGGTTACAATGTTACCGCCGCAACCAGCGCAGGGGAGGCATTTAATCATCTAAAGGATAAGCTATTTGATCTTGCCCTTGTGGATCTCAGGCTTGGCGATGATGAAAGTGGCCTTGAGCTTATGAAGCGTTTTCATCAGGTGAGCCCGGAGATGCCTGTCATAATACTTACTGCCCACGGAACCATTGATACGGCTGTGGAGGCTATGAAGCTTGGCGCATACAGCTTTCTTACAAAACCCTTCAACAGGCGGGAACTGCTTCTTCAGATAAAAAACGGTCTTGAAAAAAGCAGTCTTTCACGGGAGGTGCGCAGGCTTAAGGCCCTTGTGGAAGAGCGATACGGGATAGAAAATATCATAGGTAAAAGCAAAAGGATGCATGAGGTCATGGAGCAGGTTGCAAGGGCGGCAGAGACAGACTCCAATGTTTGTATCTGCGGGGAGAGCGGCACGGGCAAAGAGCTTATTGCCAAGTCCCTTCATCTCTTAAGCGCCAGAAAAGATAATGCATTTGTGGCGGTTAACTGTGCGGCCATACCTGAAGGGCTTCTGGAAGGGGAGATGTTCGGCCATGAAAAGGGGGCATTTACAGGTGCAATCAGGGCAAGAAAGGGCTATTTTGTACAGGCAGACGGCGGCACGCTCTTTCTTGACGAGGTCTCTGAGATGCCCGAATCCATGCAGGTCAAGCTCCTCCGCGTTTTACAGGAGAGGCGTTTCTTTCCATTAGGCAAAGAGGCGCCCGTATCGGTTGACACCAGAATCATAACAGCCACAAACAAAAATCTGGAGGAGGAGGTTAAGAATAACAGGTTTCGTAGAGACCTTTTTTACCGCATCTATGTGATCCCGATTAATCTTCCACCGCTGAGAGAGCGCAAAGAGGATATCCCGCTACTGGTTGACCATTTTCTACATATATTCAGCGAGAAGATGAAAAAGGATAAAAAGAGGCTGTCATCCGCTGCCATGCAAAAGTTATTGGCATATCCCTGGCCTGGCAATGTGCGTGAACTTGAAAATGTTATTGAGTATGCGGTTGCCATGTCTGTAAAGGATGTTATAGAGGATGACCTGATCCTGCAGACAAGCACCGGAGAAACTTCAATAGAGACAGGTGAATTTAAGCCTTTCAGGGAGGCAAAGGAGCAGTTTGAAAAAAATTATATCGCCGGCATACTCTCCCTTGCCGGGGGAAATGTTAGCAGGGCAGCAAAGATGGCCGGTAAGTACAGGGGAGATATCTATGCCCTTTTAAAAAAACATGCAGTTGATCCTGCCCTGTTCAAGAAAGAGGATTAACAACCATATCTGTCTGCTGATGACCTGTGGCTAAGTGTATCAATGGCTGTTTTTCATTACACCCTTATGTATGAAATAACATTCACAGCATACTGATAAATTTATCAACAGCCTATGAGATCCCTCCGGTTATAAAAACAATCCTGAAGAAGTCATGTGCCCCTGTTTTTATTTGACCAGAATAACATATCGAATTAAATGGAAAATACCTGCGCCTGTATTCTGCCTGCAAATCATACTGGTGAGAGAACTCTCTTTTTAAACAGCAAATACTGACCTGAGAAGATTCAGGGAACCTCTGGCATCCCCCTTGCATTTATTAAGGCCAGATTGTTTTCCTGTGCTGACTGACATAATCAGGTTGCGCTACCAATTAGAGAGAGGAGGTAAAAAGAGTTAAAGAACAACCCTGGTAGAGCTGATTACCGGTGCATGGAAGATAGTTAACCACAAGAGCAAAAGTTATAAAGAAATAAGAAACGTTTTTTCCCCAACCCTCCCATTTTTAGCATGAACGGGGTGAATGCCTGGCATTCACCCCGCAGCTTTTTCATGTAACATCATCACCCTTTCTTAACAATGGTTTGCTTTTATAAAATATGCCGTCTGAATATTATACTATAATCCCCTTCTCTGTTATCTCGGCAGTCAACATTATGATATTGTTTAATACAAAATATTTATTGATAATCAATAAATATATATTGACAAACAATCTTCAATCAAATAAATTGCACCCATTGACTTACCAGAAATTGCTTTGTTTATAGCATCACATACTGCATTCAAGATTTAAAAGATTTTCAAATTTCCCTGCGAAAGGAGTTTGTTATGGCCGGGTTTCTGACATTTGTTCTAGGCTTGGTTTATGCCATCATTTTAATATTGATCATCAGGCGTTATTCTATAAAGTACATACCTGCTGGTTCAAACACCGCTGAAAAAAAGCAACCCTTCAGACTCGCAAATACCTTAAGGATAATCTTAAAATGTTATTTTATACTAGTATCATGTAACATTTTATATTTCGCATATTAAAAAAGTATGATATAAA
>CAYWRH010000114.1:0-14253 GCA_964460435.1 uncultured Desulfatiglans sp. | reverse complement strand
AGATGTTTCCATTATAATAATCAATCATAAATAACTCTGATTTTATTAAGAAAAAAGAAAACTGGATTCACGGTCGGAGCCGGGGAATGACGCCTATGAGTTGGATTCTTGATCAGGCCTTCGTTAAAACTTTGGCTTTGCAGGCAAGTCAGAAATTCCAGACTAAAATTAAACCGAAAGGACGCAAAGATCGCCAAGAAAAACAAAAAATATTTTTTGCTATTATACAAGAGGCTTTTCTTTGTATCCTCCGTGTTCTCCGTGGTTTAAATGGATTCCCGATCCAGCCGTCGTCAAAGCTATGGCTTTGCAGGCAAGTCTGGAATGACACAGGGTGTGGAATATGCCTTTACGTGCTAACCTTATTGGTTTGTATAATCATATCTTCTGATATGACAATGCTGTCCTTTATGTGTGTGCCATTTTTAATAACTGCATTATCCATGATAATTGAGCTGTCGATATCAACATCCTTTCCGATAGTTACGTTGTTGCCAATTACTGCCCAGTTTTTTATGGTGGCTGATTCATCAAGCCGGACGTTTTCACCTTTAACAATATGCTGATTATTAAATCTCAAAAAATCCCGGCTGGCCTTTATGTAGCTCTCTATAGTGCCTATGTCATACCAGTAATGCCCTGTTGCCATATGGGCGTTTATTGATATTCCTGATTCTATCATGGGTATGTAGCATTGAGAGATTATATCTGAATAGCCTTTTGGTGGAAGCCAGTCAAAAATAGTGGGCGAAAGCACATGTATCCCAGTAAAGGCCAATCTGCCCGGTGCAGTATCCCTGAATATTTTATTAACAGTGTTATTTGTAACCGCTACCTGGTTAAATTGCTGATAATCGTGCAGCACCATGGTTACAACAGCCCCTGATTTTTTATGGCTTTCTATAGCCTTATCAAGGTCAATATCTGTTAGGATGTCGCTGTTTATGATCATGAAGGTGTCATCCTTTAGAAAATCTCTACACTTTGAAAGCCCCCCTCCTGTGCCAAGTATCTCAGGCTCCAGGCTTATTGAAAGGTTTACGCCCGGGATTTTACACCCTTTTATAAAACGTTCCAACTGATCCATATGATAATGGGCATTAATGATGATATCCTTTATTCCATGCCTGGTCAGATATTCTATATTTCTTTCAAGTACCGGCCTGTTCAGCACAGGCACAAGGGCCTTTGGTATATTGTCAGTAAGCGGTTTAAGTCTTGTGCCAAAACCTGCCGCCATTATCATTGCCTTCATGCTTATCATCCAATAAGATATCTGTTGCATTTGATGGTATCTGATTATAAATAAATACTGGCAATGTCAAAAGATTAATATTTTCATCCAAAACATCAGTTTTGGATGAAAGCAGTCAGCCATTAGGGTTCAGCCATGAGTGAAAGGCATTTCAAAAAAGAATTAGCTGACAGCTGATAGCTGAATGCTGAAAGCTTAAATATTTGAGGCTGTTAAATGAACACCATCCTTGATAATTCAGAGATTGACTCCTGTATTGGTCAGCTTTTTATGATCGGGATGCCTGGCTTATGTCTCGATGATGGGACAGAGTCGCTGATAAGGGAATACAATATTGGCGGCATTATACTTTTTAAAAGAAATATAGATAATCCGGTTCAGGTTACAGAGCTAATCCGTGCCATACAGGAAGCATCAGTGAGGTATCATGGCAACCCCCTGTTTATCGCTGTTGATCAGGAGGGGGGAATGGTTGCAAGGCTTAAAGAGCCTTTTACCATATTCCCAGGCAATGAGGCGATAGGAATCTCCTCCAATCCTGTGAAAATGGCAAAAAAGTTTGCCAGTATAACAGCAAAGGAGATGCGGATGGTGGGGTTTAATATGGACCTGGCGCCGGTTATGGATGTTAAAAGGGGAATACCGGACAGACATCTTGGAACCCGTATCTTCAGTGATGACCCTGATAAGGTTGGCCTTCTGGGTGGAGTTGTGATAGAAACACTCCAGAAAAGGGGCATAATGGCGGTAGCTAAACATTTCCCAGGGCTCGGGCTCGCAAATTTTGACCCTCATCAGGGGAATGTCACTATCAAATATGAATCAAAAGCAGTTCAAAAGGAGCATTTGAGGCCATTCAAAAAGGCCATGAAAAAAGGTGTGGCAGGGATCATGACATCCCATGCCATCTACCCTGATATTGATCCTGACTGTCCTGCAACCCTGTCACACAGGATAATGACAGGTATATTGCGGGAAAGGTTAAGATACAGGGGCCTGATACTGACAGATGACCTTGAGATGGGTGCAATATCAAAGACCGTCGGTGTTGCGCAGGGCGCTGTTGCTGCCTTTATGGCAGGGGCAGATCTGCTGCTTATATGTGAACACCAGGGTTATGTTGTTGAGGCGATAGAGCTTATAAGAAAGCGGCTTTTTAAGAATGAGCTGACAATGGAGAGGATCATGGCCTCGGTCACAAGGATAAGGGATATGAAGAGGGATTTTCCAGGGCCTAAAAAAAGGATATCCATTGCAAGTATAAGAAGATATTTTGGAATAAACGATGAGACAGGTCAGGTAATTTGATAACAGACCAGGCATAGTTCCAGAACTAAAAGATACCAATATGTAAGCTGAGCCGGTCTTTATCTACAATATTGTATTTATTAATTTGACAGTAAAAAGAGCCCTAAATGTTAACATGTTGATATAACAGGTATAATATCAGAGCGCTGTTTGTGGCATAGCAATTGCTTTAATGAATGGCAAGACTGTTAAATGTAATTTGCGAATGCATATTTTTTAACATATAAATTTTACAATCTTTAGCTTCAGGAGGATAGCATGGCTGAAATAAAAACACCAAAGGATGTACTTAAATTAATAAAAGATGAAAAGGTTGAGATGGTTGATCTCAGGTTCATGGACTTTCCAGGAATGTGGCAGCACTGTTCATATCCGGCCAGTGAGATAGATGAAGGGACATTTGAAAATGGCATGGGTTTTGATGGCTCAAGCATCAGGGGATGGCAGGCGATCAATGAATCAGACATGCTTATTAAACCTGTAGCAGAGTCCGCATTTATTGATCCCTTTTTCAAGACAAAGACCCTGGTAATGATATCAAATATCTGCGACCCTGTAACAGGCGAGGATTATACTAGAGACCCGCGCAATATAGCCAGAAAGGCTGAAAACTATCTCAAGACCCTTGGACTTGCCGATACCGCCTATTTTGGCCCTGAAGCAGAGTTTTTCATATTTGATGATGCGCGCTTTGATCAGAATCAGCATGAAGGTTATTACCACATTGATTCTGTTGAGGGCGCATGGAATACTGGGCGTGAGGAGAACCCGAACCTTGCCTATAAGGTACGCTACAAGGAGGGTTATTTTCCGGTGCCTCCAACAGACAGCCTTCAGGACCTGAGAAGTGAAATGGTGCTTACCATGCAGAAGATCGGACTCACTATTGAGGCGCAGCACCATGAGGTTGCTACAGGAGGACAGTGTGAGATCGATATGAGGTTTGCCCCTCTTGTGCAGATGGCTGACAACCTTCTCAAGTTTAAATATGCTATAAAGAATACCGCCAAGATGAATAACAAGACAGCAACCTTTATGCCAAAACCGCTTTTCGGCGACAATGGCTCAGGCATGCATGTGCACGTATCACTCTGGAAAAATGGCCAGAACCTCTTTTTCGGAGACGGCTATGCCGGTCTTTCCGAGACAGCCATGTATGCCATTGGCGGTCTTTTAAAGCATGCGCCGAGTCTATGCGCTATTACAAACCCGACAACAAACAGCTACAAGAGGCTTGTGCCGGGTTATGAGGCGCCTGTTAACCTTGCCTATTCAAGAAGGAACAGGAGCGCATCCATCAGGATACCTCTCTATTCTCCTTCACCCAAGGCAAAGAGGCTTGAGTTCCGCTGTCCTGACCCGAGCGCAAACCCGTACCTGGCATTCTCAGCCATACTTATGGCTGCAATAGACGGCATTCAGAACAAGATTGATCCGGGGCAGCCACTTGACAGAGATATCTATGACATGGAACCTGAAGAACTGGCAAAGGTGCCAAAGACCCCGGGATCACTCAGGGAGGCATTAAATAACCTTGCAGCGGATCATGCTTACCTGCTTAAGGGTGATGTGTTTACTCCTGATGTTATAGAGACATGGATCAATTACAAGATGGTAAAAGAGGTTGAGGCCACTGACTTAAGGCCCCATCCGTGGGAATATGTAATGTACTATGATATTTAAAAAAAAAACGATATTTTCAGGCAAAATGAATATGCCTGAAAATATCGTTGAACAGATCGGTTTTATTACCTGATTCTGTACTTCTATAAAATTAAAACCTCCGAAGGTACCCTTCGGGGGTTTTTTATTTTCGCTGAAGATAAACAGAAAGTGTGGTATAGGTTAAAAAGGGATTGATGGTTCAAGGTTCCAAGGGTTCTCATGATATACAAAACCCTTATGCCTAATCAGGTTGGGCCT
Organism: uncultured Desulfatiglans sp.; assembly: GCA_964460435.1. Taxonomy (GTDB): domain Bacteria; phylum Desulfobacterota; class DSM-4660; order Desulfatiglandales; family HGW-15; genus JAAZBV01. The sequence goes on along the minus strand of CAYWRH010000114.1, from coordinate 9,767 downwards.
TGAAACTGTTTTACTAGAAAGTATGGAAATTAAAAAGAAAGGTTTAAGGATTCGAGGTTCAAGAGTTCAAGTGAAAAACCATTATGAATATAAATTTACATATAGATTTTCTCAATTGTAGGGGCGCGATGCATCGTGCCCTTCTACACGAAGTATCATACCCATGCCTAAACGGGCACTGTGCGCCGTGCCCCTACAGGACACATGATACACCATTTATACACTTGACCCCTTGACCCCTTGAACCCTTACTGTTAAAACTATGAAACCGAATCTTGATACTATAATAAAAGAACTTCCTTCGATCGATGAAAGGATAATAAAGGAACATCTCGATCGTCTCGGTGATGATTATTATAAAAAATTTACCACAGCCGATGTCATTTCCCATATCAGGCTTATATCAGGGCTTGAGAGATCAAGGCCTGTTCAGACCAGCATTTTAAAAACACGGGATGAGGGTATCGAATGCACGGTAACCGCATTTGATTATCCTTCTGAGTTTTCATTGATAGCAGGTCTTCTATCAGGCACAGGCTTTAATATTGTGTCAGGAGATGTGTACACCTATGAAAGAAAGGAGCAGGAGATAAGGAAAAGGAGGGTTCACAGAGAAAGATCATTTATCATTTCTGATCAGCCTGGCAGGAGGATGATTGTTGACTTCTTTTCAGGATATCTTACCAGGTCCGTTACCTTTGAGGCGTGGGTAGAGGAGTTTAATAACAAACTTCTTTCTATAATATCCATGCTTGAAAACGGGGCAGAAGATTCAATTATGACCGCAAAAAACAGGGTCAATGAGATGGTTGTGCGTCATCTTGCGCGCATGGACAAAGAGGCAGAGCCTGTGCTTTACCCTGTGGAGCTGACAGTTGATAATGACTCAGGCCCGTTTACATGTCTAAAGGTCGTTTCACAGGATACACCCGCCTTCATGTATGCGCTCAGTAATGCACTTGCGCTTAACAGTATTCAGATTGAGCATGTGAGGATACGCACCTTTCACGGCAGGGTTGAAGACAGCCTTGACCTTACTGATATAAGGGGAAGAAAGATTGAGGACAGGGATTTAATAGAGAGGATCAAATTTTCCGTGCTGCTTACAAAACAGTTCACCTATTTTCTGGCAAAGGCCCCTGATCCCTATGCAGCCCTTTCGAGATTTGAGTTTATCATAAAGGATATCGTTAAACAGCCATTCAGGGAAGAGTGGTTCAGGCATCTGACCGACGGCAGAAACCTTAAGGACCTTGCAAGACTCCTTGGCGCCAGTGATTTTTTGTGGGAGGATTTTATAAGGCTCCAGTACGAATCACTTCTTACAGTATTCGATAGCGCTGAAAAAAAGACCCTGATCAGCAAATCCACAGAAAACCTGCCTGAGAGGCTTGATAAGGCAATCGAGGGGGCACTTGATTTTGAATCAAAGAAAGGCGCATTAAACAGGTTCAAGGATCAGGAGATATTCCTTATTGACCTTGATCATATCCTTAACCCGGAACTTGATTTCAGGTTCCTTTCAAGAAAACTTACAGCTCTGGCAGAACTTGTTATAAACAGGGCCGCTGATATTGTGTATGATGACCTTGTCGCTCAGTACGGGATACCAAAGACAGATTCCGGCCTGGAGGTGAGATATGCCATTATGGGCCTTGGCAAGCTGGGCGGGGAGGCCATAGGTTATGCATCAGACCTTGAGATCCTTTTTATATACAGCGACAGGGGCAGAACAGATGGCGAAAAGCAGATTACAAACGCCGAGTTTTTTGAACTCATGGTGCGAGGCATCTACCATTTTATTGAGGCAAAGCGCGAAGGCATATTCCAGGTTGATCTCAGGCTACGGCCCCATGGAAAATCAGGTCCTCTTGCGGTCAGCATGGAGAGCTACTGCCAGTATTATGGCACAGGCGGTCAGGCCCACTCCTTTGAAATGCTCTCGCTTGTCAGGATGCGGTGCATAGGCGGCGACAGAGAGTTTGGAGGCCGCATAGAGCGTATACGCGATGAGGTTGTCTATTTTTCAAACAGGATAAATTTTGAAGAGATAAGAGACTTAAGGGAGAGACAGATAAAGGAAAAGAGCGCCCCGGGCAGGCTCAATGCAAAGTTCAGCCCGGGCGGGCTTGTTGATCTTGAATATGGTGTTCAGACATTACAGGTAATGTATGGCAAAAACTCAAAGGATATTCGAACATACAGCATTCATGCGGCCCTTAAAGCCCTCAAGGATAACGGGTTTTTGACCTATGAGGTGCATGACAGGCTGTTAGAGTCATACAGATTTTTGCGCGAACTCATAAACGGTCTCAGAATGCTGAGAGGCTCTGCGCTTGACCTTTTCCTGCCTGGCACAGATACCTCTGAATTTGAACACCTGGCAAGGAGGATGGGGTACAGATATGGCGGGGCAATAACCCCGGCACAGCAGCTCTATATAGACCTTGAGACCCATATGGCAGCGGTGAGGGTATTTGCTGAAAAATATTTCGGGCTTGATTCGCTTCCAAGGCATGACACAGGCACAGTGGCAGATGTTATTCTGTCTGACACCATGTCTTCTGAGATAAGGAACCGTATCTTGTCTGAAGGCGGGATAAAGGATCCTGCCCGCGCTTATGTGAATCTCCAGGGGTTAGCGGGTGAGGGTGGAAGCCGCAGGGAGGTATTCGGAAGGCTTGCCATACTTGCATGGGACATAATAAAAAGAACACCTGATCCTGATATGGCCCTTAATAACTGGGAGCGATATATACGCTCTCTTGCAAGCCCGGAGTTCCATTACAATGTGCTTTTGTCTCAACCAATGCACCTTGAGATGCTGCTTACCATCTTTTCCAACAGCCAGTTTCTGTCTGATACCCTTATAAGGTACCCGGGCTTTTTTGACTGGCTCATGAACCCTGAACTGCTCAACTCCATAAGAAAAAGGGAAGACCTTGAAAATGAACTCAGGATGGCCTCTGACAGTTGTCGAGAAGAGAGAGACTGGCTCAATAAGCTCAGGAGATTCAGGAGGCGTGAGATACTGAGAATAGGCACAAGAGACATTTATATGGGCGTATCAAGCAGAATAATAATGCATGAGCTCTCTATTCTTGCAGAGGCATGCACACAGGTCGTTTTTGAGCACTCTGTCAAATGCAGAATCAGTGATCATGACCAGAATTGTACCTCTCCGCTTGATTATTTTTCTGTTATTGCCTTTGGAAAACTTGGAGGTGATGAATTAAATTACAGCTCTGACATTGATCTTATAGGCGTTTTCAAAACTGATGGCGAGGCCGCGAATGGCCGCAGGGAGATTGCTGGCAAGATACTTGAGGATATCAGGTCATCCCTTTCATCACATACTGAAGAGGGGTATGCATACAGGGTCGACCTGAGACTCAGACCATTTGGCAGCTCAGGGGAGATTGTCCAGTCAATATCATCAATTATTGACTACTACCGCAATTCAGCATCATTATGGGAGAAACAGGCGGCCCTCAAGATGAGGCCGGTTGCAGGGAACATCACACTGGGATATGAGTTTCTTAACAGCCTTAGGCCCTTTATCATGAAGCCTTGGAAAAGGGGAATGGTTGTTAACGAAATAGAGAGGTTGAGAAAAAAGGCAGTAAAAAACAGTTCCCAGGGGCTCAGCGCCGGGATAGACGTGAAGTCAGGCAGCGGAGGTATCAGGGATGTGGAGTTTATGGTGCAGGGGCTCCAGCTTATATACGGTTTTGAAAAGGGGTTAACGATACAGGGCAATACCCTGCTTGCCATTGAGTCTCTGACAGAAGAGGGTATTTTTGATGACGAGACAGCGAAGATAATCAAGGATGACTATATATTTCTAAGAAGGATAGAGCACTATCTGCAGATTTTGGAAGACAGGCAGACCCATACCATCCCGGTGGAAAAGGGTGAGATAAACACCCTTGCAAAAAAGATGCTTGGCACAGATGCAAACGGGGATGCGCTTCTTCAGAGGCTTGATGAATGCATAAAGCGGGTAAGAGCAGCATATGAGAAATATTTATTGGGAGAGGCACAGGGCGCAGGGTAATAGTATAATCGAATAATTTCTGATGCGATCCCTTATTTATTAACTGCCATTTTTATAAGATACTTTGTTTGACATGCATTTTTATTTACTCTATACTCCCGTGATCAAAATAGACGATATCTGTTATATCGGATCCAAAAACTACAAAATCAGGTGACATATGACCAATTCAGAAGGCAGAACACCGGACACGAGTTATTCTACAATTGGAGAATCATCCAGGAAATTACCAGCAAAAGAAAAGATAGGATACGGCCTAGGCGATGCGGCATCCAATCTCTATTTCCAGATGTTTATGCTTTATATCTCCTATTTTTACACAGATGTTTTCGGCATATCTCCCAACGCAGTATTCTGGATGTTCCTTATCACCAGGATCTGGGATGCTATTAATGACCCCATAATGGGCATGATCGCAGACAGAACTGAATCGAGATGGGGAAAGTTTCGACCTTATATCATTATTCTTGCCCCTGCCCTTGCAATATGCGGTGTGGTGACGTTCTTTACGCCCGATTTGGGGAATCTGGGCAAAATCATATATGCCTATGTAACCTATACATTTCTGATGATGCTCTATACCGCAGTAAACGTGCCATATTCGGCGCTAATGGGGGTTATGACTCCCAACTCTCAGGAGCGTACAAGCGCATCACAATACAGGTTTGTTATTGCATTTATAGGGCAGTTAATAGTTTCAAAATTTACTTTAACCCTTGTCGGCCATTTCGGACAGGGTAATGAACAGATCGGCTGGACCTGGACAATGGTGGCCTTTGGCGCACTTGCTGTGGTTCTTTTTATATTCACCTTTTTTTCCACAAAAGAGAGGGTGCAGCCCCCCAAATCCCAGCAGAAAAACTCAATCAAGGACCTTGAGTACCTGTTCAAGAACGGGCCGTGGGTATTAATAGCCATTGCAACTGTTTTTCAGCTTCTGTATGCGGTGATGCGCGGTACATCTACCCCATACTATTTCAAATATTATGTTCTTGAACAGGATATCTTTAATATTCATCTATCAATCAGCTCTTTTACCGAATGGTTTGCCTCTGTCGGCAGCGCCTCAACCCTTGTGGGCGCTCTTATGGCGCAATCATTCGCAAAAACACTGGACAAGAAAAACGCCTATACAGGCGCACTTATCGCCAGTGCGGTGATCTCATGCGCCTTTTATTATGTTCAGCCTCATAATGTGCTGATGATTCTGGGGCTTAATGTTGCGGTATCATTCCTTATGGGAGTAGTTTCCGTGCTTCAGTGGGCAATCTATACAGACACCGCTGATTATGGTGAATGGAAATTCGGGAGAAGATCAACAGGGCTTATAATGGCAGCATCATTATTTGCCCTGAAACTTGGTCTCGCCTTTGGCGGCAGTTTTGTTAACGCAATACTGGATTATTACGGGTTTGTTGCAAATGTTGCTCAGTCAGACGAGTCAATATTCGGCATTAAGATGGTGATGAGCTACTATCCTGCCATATTTGGGATTCTTGGCGGTCTTGTGATGTTTTTCTATCCATTAAAAAGCAGTGTTATGCTCAAAATAGAAGAAGACCTTTTAAAACGAAGGGCTGAGGCTTAGAAATCAGGGGTTATTATTTTTATGAACAGATATAATGGCAAATTCTCTTTCTCATGCAAAATAAAAACCCTTCTATCTTATTTCAGCATAATACTCATCTTTACATTAATCTCTACAGGCTTTGGTGGTACTGCTGACTGTGAAGAAAATAAAAAGGGTTTAAAAGATTATTATAAAGATAATTTCCTTATCGGTGCTGCGATCTTTCCCGGACTCTTTGATAACCCTGTTTCCGCTGAACTGATAAAGAGCCATTTCAGTGCCATAACCCCTGAAAATGAGATGAAGTGGGGTTCCCTTCACCCAACCCTTGATCAATATAGATTTGAAAGGGCAGACAGGATTGTAAAATTTGCACAGGAAAACAGGATCAAGCTGATAGGCCATACACTTGTCTGGCATAGTCAGCTGGGGCAGGGGGTTTTTACAAAGGAGGGATCAAATGATCAGGTTGACAAGGAGACCCTTTTTAACAGGATCAAGGATCATATCTTTACGGTTGCAGGAAGATATAAGGGAAAGGTACATGGTTGGGATGTTGTTAATGAGGCATTAAATGAAGATGGGTCATATCGTGAATCAGGCTTCTACAAGATATCAGGGGATGAGTTTATTGAAAAGGCATTTGAGTATGCCCATATGGCAGACCCTGATGCCGAGCTATATTATAATGACTATAACCTAGTGATACCTGAAAAGCGGGCCGGCGCTGTCAGGATAATTAAGAAATTAAAGGAAAAGGGTTTAAGGATTGATGCAGTGGGCATACAGGGCCACTGGGACCTGAAATTCCCGGAACTGATCGAGATAGAAAATACCATCCGGCAGTTTTCAGAGCTGGGTGTAAAGGTCATGTTTACAGAGCTGGATGTGTCAGTGCTTCCAAGTCCAGGGAATTCGCCATCAGCCGATATCGGGATCAGGCATGATAAGAATGAGGCAATGAACCCGTATAAGGATGGTCTGCCTGAATCAGTCGCAGACGAACTGGCAAGGAGATATCGTGATATCTTCATCATCTTTAACAGACACAAAGACAGGATAAGCAGGGTAACCTTCTGGGGGCTGCATGACGGCATATCATGGAAGAATAATTTTCCAATTCCGGGAAGGGTTGATTATCCTCTTTTATTTGACCGTGAGATGAAGCCCAAAAAGGCCTATTTCAGTGTGATAGACCTTATTAATAAATAAACCCGGAGTAAGTGTGAAAAAGATTATTGTATTAATTAACATCTTAAAAAAGGAGAGGAACAAATGAACATCCCAATGCACCGATTCAAATACACAAAACTCACAAAAGATCAGATCGGAAAGGCACTCAAGGCAACCGAGGCCGGCCCGAAATGCAAATCTGAATTTTCTGATATTCTTAAGGGTAAATCACTGAAAATCGTGACACAGAATGGCCCTGTTCTTGAATATGAATTCAGGGATAAAAACAATCTGATCCTCTCTGAAAACAGGGGGGCAAAGATTAAAACAGGCTACGGTGCACTTACACAGAAGCAGATGATTTTTTTCTCCCACATGATCCCTGATGTGCAGAGGGGTTACAATGTATATATTGATCAGGAGACCAATCTCGTTACTGTTATAGAGGTCGGGCTCTCCACCGGCAGGCAGGAGCCGACACTATCTGCTGGGCCAACACCTCCTCCTCCGATAGTCGTCGATGACCGGGAGGTACAGCGGCAGATATATTTCGGTTATATTGAGGTGCCAGGGAAGGAGGCTCCGAAAGAGCTTCATCACCTTACAAACAGGATAGAGGGCAAGGGCATGTACTGGAAACAGGATACAGGCCATGAGGTGCTTGAATTATATGCCTCGGTAGCTAACACTAACTTTGTTGATCTTACACGTCAGGCAGATGACTTAAGCTATGTAAGCCCTTCCGATTATATCCTTGTGAATGACTATACCTTTATACATGACAAGACCGAATGCGAATTCTCCGGCATATTTACCTCCTTTGTTGCAGATCTTTATATCTGTTGCCAGATCGGGGTACGCCTTGGCTTCAATGAGAAGGATGAGCTTGAATATTATATGTTCAGGGGAGAAGGCAAGGTTGTGGGACAGCTCGCATACCTTGAACCATTTAATGAGCATGGGAAAAAAGGCATGGTTTTTCAGGCCCCCGGCGACCCCACGATCCCCGGAAAATGGCAGAGAATGACCTACCGCCCTGTCAGGACCTTCAAGTACATGACTGATGAAGAGGTGCACGAGGCAGCATTGAAGAAAACAATTGCATTTGGAGGAACAGAAGGCGCTGCGCCCCAGATGATGGCCGGAAACAATATGCCATTCTCCGATATCCTGGTCGGTAAAAAATTTACCTTAAGGTATGATAACGGCGGCCCGGTACGTCATTATGAATTTCCTGAAAAGTATAAACTCAGATACATGGAAGAGGGGGAGAACAAGTGGCATGAAGAGCCTTACCGTGCATATGAAGGGGATGAAAAACTGGCATGGTTCGCACATCTTTTGACTGACAGTAAACCCAGGGCCAGTGTGGCTGTTGCGGTTGACCTCACAAACGGTCTTACCACCTGTATACATTCGCACATGGGTACAAAGTATTACGGAAATGAGACAACATACAAAGCCATTTTCGGTATCTGCGAGATGGAAGGCATTGAGGCACCCGGATATGTGCGCCATGAAATTACAGATGAACTGGTCGGCCATGCCTTCTCATGGTCATATTCCGACCAGATGACTTCAATGCATGTCTATGCATCCCCGCACTCCATGTCATGGACAATCTTTACTGCAGACCAGACAATGGGCGCCCAGTGGTGTTCCCCATGTATATATGTAAAACTCCGTGATGGCGTCTATATATTCGTACAGAATGAGGAGGCATGCAACGGGGCAGAGATGATAGAGCTCATCAATACAAAGATATCCCATGACTGCGGCTTCGGTTTTTCAGGCGGCGCAATGGGTGTTAACCTGAGCCTTACAGGCGCAATAGGGCGCCATATAGGCTGCTTTGATATAAAGAAATACTTTGGCCCCAAGATGAAGAAAGGAGTCTAAGATGGATATTATCAAAACAAATATGCATAATCTTCAGAAGCAGACTGATACAGGGCGACGATCTTTTATGCGGAAGGTCGGGGCCGGTATCTCTTTAGTTCTGGCTGCTAATGTACCGGGTTATGCAAAGACCATGTTCAGCAAAGATAAAAAAACAAATCTGGATGACCTTGCAAGGCAGGTAGCTGTTTTAAAAAATGAAAAATCAATTAATGAGCTACACAGGCAATTTGAAGAGCTGCTTGATAGGGGAAGATACAGTGAGATACCGGGTATGTTTACTGATAATGCAGAGGTAATCTTTAATGGCGGTCTCTTTAAAGGTAATTCCGGTATAAAACGTCTCTTCTGTGACTGTTTTGCCTCTGGTATGACAGGAAAGAGAATGGATCATGCACCTGGGTTTGAACTTAAACCGGAGCAGAAGGATATGATAGAGATAGCCCCTGATCAGAGATCAGCAAAGGCCAGATTCACCTATTCCATACAGGTTGGTGCCCCTATTGATTCAGACTCAGTGCTTGTGCAAATGGCGCGTCTGCAGGGTGAGGGTATCAGGAAGTGGTGGGAAGGCGGTGTATATGAGCTCTCATACGTAAATGATGCCATAAACGGCTGGAAGATTGAGAGACTTGAATACAAGACCCTGGCAAAGGCAGACTATAAGCCAGGCAGGCCATATGCAAAGCCGATCTCTGTGCCCCTGTTTTCAAAGGTCTATCCTGCAGAACCATTTGGCCCTGACAGGCTGGTTAAGTCGGTATAGTGAAAAGTATTTTACTACGAAAGGTATGGAGTACTTTCGAAAGGTCACAGTCCCGCTTCAGTCTTAACGAAAGCGGATTATCTCCAGTGTTTTAGAATCAAGTACTGCTCCCAATAAAAAATTCCCCTTCCTTAGCCCTTAGCGTAGGGGTTAGGGGAGGGGGCTATATTAACTACTTACTATGATGCTCTTAACCAAGCAACACTTTATATGTTTATCAGGTCTACACATTTGACAGTTTCAGGTAAATAATAAGTTTATCAATCTTCTTCTTAAGTTTTTTATTATCAGCAAGTTGTTTT
>CAYWRH010000113.1:0-14407 GCA_964460435.1 uncultured Desulfatiglans sp. | reverse complement strand
CCATTATAAACAAATTGAATTATCTAATTTTTTCACCCCGCCCAGCGCCATACTTCATATTTTTTGATCCGCCACTTAAAGACTGAGGCTTGATACAAAATCTAGGGCCAGTATTACATGCCCTTTCTAAATAAAAAGAGTACCTTAACCGGTATCATGTAAATCTGTTTTGACCTTTTTATAAGTATATGTAACCTTTTTATGTAGAGGATGTATTTATAAACAAAAATAGGGAGTGACCTGGGGCTGAATTGGTTGAGGATCGTGAAATAATGCTGATGGTGAGAGATGGTGATGTCCAGAAACTGGGGTTGCTCTTTGACAGGTATGCCCAGGGGCTTTTCAATTACTTCCAATTACAGGTCAGGGACCGGTTTAAGAGCGAGGATCTGGTGCAGAATGTATTTTATAAAATCCTAAAATACAGGCACACATTCAAGGAGGGAGCTGACTTCAGGGTGTGGATGTACGCTATCGCCAGAAATGAAAAGGTAAATTTTTTTAAGACTAACAGACCTTCAAATGAGGAGGTTAACCCTGAACAGCCTGATGAAAGTGAAAACCCTGAGGATGACCTCGCATCCAAAACCGATAAAAAGCACCTCAGCCGGGCGATTGAAAGATTATCTCCGGAAAACAGGGAATTGCTGATATTAAGCAAATACACCGGATTGGCATACAGCCAGATTGCAGAAATGTTCGATTGCACAGTCGGGGCAATAAAGGTTCGAATACACAGGGCAATGCAGGAATTAAAGACCCAGTTTATAAATATTGCAGAGGGGTAATTGTATGGAATGCAATAATATAAAAGAACTTATAATCGAATACATGGACGGCAGCCTCACTTCTAAAGAGGCTGAAAAGGTTGATGCTCATATTTCCTTATGTGAAGAGTGCCGCCAGGAGCTGGAAGCCATGAAATCGCTGTGGCTTGGGCTTGATGATCTCAAAATGGAAAAGGTTTCAGACCGGTTGAAGTCAAACATCAATAAAATGATCGATACATACAACCTTGGCACGTGTGATGCCGGCAATGTAAAATTTCAAGCGTCATTTATAAAATGGCTGGAATCATGGTGGCCCAGACGCCCGGTGATCCAGCTTGCCTCAACAATGGCTTTACTTATAATCGGCCTTTTAACAGGTTTCAGTATCGGTTCAAGAACAGAATCAAAAAATGAGATAGTTCAGTTAAAGACAGATGTGAACCAGCTCCAGCAGGTTATAATGACCTCTATCCTTGATCAGAATTCCGCTATAGAAAGAATACGCGGATTATCCATGACAGGCATGGTAAAGAATAGTGATAAGGAATTTTACTCTACATTGCTGTTAATATTGAACAGCGATTCAAATGTAAACGTACGGCTGGCTGCGGTGAATGCCCTGGCCAATTTTTCCGGCAATGAATATGTAAGGCGTGAGCTGGTAAAATCACTGAGCCTTCAGTCATCTCCGCTGGTTCAGGTCTCTCTGATCGATCTGCTTGCAACCATAAAAGAACCGGATGCATCTTTAGCCCTGATATATATCATCAATGATTCCGAGACAAATAAATACGTTAAAGAGAGAGCAAAAAAGGCATTAAAACAATTTATTTAGCCTGTATTTCCAGGAGGATAAAATGAAAAAAAATATACTAATCAGGATGACAATCATTCTTCTGTTAACCAGTTCCAGCATCTGTTTCTCAAAAGAATTTGACAGTGAACTTGAATTCGGAGACCAGTCTGCCAAAAGGGTTTTACAGATCGGCGGAAACGGTGATCTCCATATTTCCGGGTATAAAGGAAACAAAGTAGTGATTTCTGCAGATGAAAATATTTTTGAGGAATCCAATAATAGAGATGAAAAGGCAAGAGGCCTGAAAAAGATACACGGGGGTGGTTTCAATATTATTAATAACAAAAAGGAGAATACTATCTTTATATCACGTCCGGTATACAAGAAGGTTGATTTGAACATCATGGTTCCGAACGGAATAACACTTAAGCTGGGTAACGGGATTGATAAAAAGAGCCAAAATCTTAAAAAACTGAATAATGACTCTGAGGCACAGAAAGGAGAGCTTAAAGAGCGGGCAGAAGAGCTTAAAGAACAGGTAGAAGATATTAAGGAGAAGGAGACTCAGCTTAAAGCGTTTGAAAAAAGCATGAAGGCTGTCCAAAAAATGCAGGAGAAATTTTATGTTCCCGCGCCGGTCACGGGTTTGAGTGGATCGAACAGATATGCCCATTCTACCGGGATTATCGATGGAGATATTTCCATTACCGATTTTACCGGGGTTGTTGAAGTTAGCATAGTAAATGGAGATATTATTGCAGAAAATATTTCAGGTGAGGCTGTTGCAAGCACGGTTAATGGCGATATAACCGTATCATTCAAAATGGTTAACAAAGAGAGTGCTCTATATTTCAGCACAGTTGATGGCGACATAGACATTACTTTACCCAAAGATATAAAGGCCGATATCATGGCTAGGACAATGGATGGGGATGTCTATACAGGTTTTGATGTTGACTTAACCTATGCGAACCAGATGGATAATAAAAAAGGAAATTCCTCTCCTAACTGGGTGAAACCCTATTATGATTCAAATTTTATTACCGCACGCATTAATGGGGGCGGCAACAGTGTTTACCTTAACACAATAGACGGAAATATCTACATCCGAAAAGGTGAATAACCTTTTAATCCTGAAAAAATAATAACCAGGAAAACACAGGAGTGACATGTGATGCTTGAAGTCTGTAAAAAAAATACGAAATGTCACATGATTGTCAATCATGTGATCTGTTCTGTAGCAGCCCTCCTGTTGACAGGAACACCCTATAACTGGGCTGGGGAAGTTAATATCAGCTACAAAATACCATTCAGTCAATCAAAACCGGTCATTGACGGAGAGATAGATCAAGAGGAATGGAAATACGCTGCATGGGTGACTCTGGATAATGAGACCTTTCCGTCACAGAATGTGCCTGCACTGGTGGATACCGCTGCCCTGATGATGGAGGATGGTGCAAATTTTTACCTGGCCTTTATAGCTTCTGATCCGGAACCAACAAAGATCCGCGCCTTTTACAGAGACAGGGATGCATCATGGGGGGACGATTTTGTAGGTATTGTTATTGATACCTTTAACGATGAAAGGCGCTCATTCGAGTTTTTCGCCAATGCATTAGGAGTGCAGACTGATGCCATTTATGACGATGTGGTACAGAATGAAGATACCTCATGGAACGCCATATGGGACAGTGCCGGCAAGATATCCGATAAAGGGTATACTGTAGAAATGAAAATACCCTTAAGCCAGCTCAGGTTTCCGGCTGGGCTTGATAAACAGACCTGGGGTGTTGATATCCTGAGATTTTATCCAAGGGATAAACGGCACAGATTAACCAACAACAGAAAGGACTATAATCTCTCATGCTATCTGTGCCAGATTAAAAAGGCGCAGGGCTTCTCAAAGCTGGAGCAGAAGGTAAACCTTCAGGTGGTCCCGACAATCACTGCCTCCTATTCCAGAGACCGGCTGTCATCTGAAAATGACAACTGGGATTCCGAATATGATCCTGAAGCAGGTATCGATATACGCTGGGGAATTAATCAGGACTTTTTCCTGAATGCGACAATAAACCCAGATTTCTCACAGGTAGAGGCAGATGTGGCCCAGCTCAATATCAATAATACATTCTCTCTATATTTTCCTGAAAGGCGGGAGTTTTTCCTTGATGGCGCAGAGTATTTTAATACACATGCCAATATGGTCTATACGCGAAATATCACATCACCGGAATATGGCATTAAACTCACGGGTAAAAGGGGTGCGCATACATACGGATTATTTTTTGCCAATGATGAGGCTACGAGCTTGATCATACCTGGCAGAGATGGATCAATGATAGCCTCTATCCCGTGTGCGGAAAGTACAAATATAGCATATCGTTACCGCCTCGATATTGACCGTAATATAAACCTTGGGATGATTTTTACTGACCGCAGGGCAGATGACTATTCAAATACCCTCACAGCCATTGACGGAAATATCCGCCTTGGAAAGAGCGATAAAATCAGGATGCAGATAATGAAATCCTTCTCAAAATATCCTGAACAGATCCAGCATGATTATAATCAGAAACCCAAAATTGATGATTATGCCTACCTGTTTAAATATGAACACTCAGATAATAAATGGTACTGGGGATCATGGTACAATGAGTATGGTGATGATTTCAGGGCAGATATGGGTTTTATTAATCGTGTGGATTACAGGCAGTTTGATAACGAGGCAGGGCATATCTGGCGTTTTGGCCAAGGAAGCAGCTTCAGCAGGGTCTATTTGGGAGTTGACTGGATAAAGAGCTACAGTGAATCGGGTGATGATCTTGAGGATGAGCGGATAATACTGGTAAATGCTGACGGCCCTATGCAGTCTTATACTTCTCTGAGTTTTTCCCAGAAGAACCATTTATATAGAGGAATCGAATTTGATGAATACAACATAAAATTTTACACCCAGATTAAGCCAATGGCAGGTATGGAGATCGGACTGGACCTTAATCATGGTGACAAGATTGATTATGATAATACCCGGTTAGGCAGGGTGATCAGTCTGGGGCCAAGAATCACTATGCAGATAGGAAAGCACTTCCAGGCATCTTTACGCCATAATTATCAGGAAATGGATATTAAAGGGGAGAGGCTTTATAATACAAACCTGAGCGATCTCCGTTTTACATATCAGTTTGGCATCAGGAACTTCGTACGGGCGATTATACAGTATTCGGACACGAGACGTGACCCATCCTTATATATCTTTGATGTTGACAGAAGATCAAAAAACCTCACTACTCAATTGCTTTACAGTTACAAGGTAAACCCTCAGACACGCTTTTTTATCGGTTACTCTGATACAGGCTTTCAGGATGATGATATAACCAGTATAAAGAAGACCAATTTCACTGTTTTTACAAAACTGAGTTACGCCTTGCAGTATTGAAAAATTTTAAATAAACAGATTTTGACATGTCGGACTTTATTAGATACTATCCTCTTCAGTAACTCATCATAAATCACAAAGTGCAAGACATAAGTATAAAATTTACATGTGGTCCGGCATAATATGAAAAAGAATATCTCCTCCAGGAATCAGGAACGCAATAAACGTAAACTTTCAGCCATTTTGAGCGCCGATGTGGTTGGCTACAGCCGTCTCATGGAGGAAAATGAGGCCTTCACAATACAGCGCCTTGATGAGAGCAAGAAGATAATCAAAAGGCTTGTGAATGAATATGAGGGTCGTGTTGTTGATGCGCCTGGCGACAACATCCTTGCCGAATTCAGCAGTGTTGTAAACGCAGTGGACTGCGCTGTTATCATACAGGCCAGGCTAAGGTTTATTAATGCGCAGCTTCCTGAGAATAAAAGGATGGATTTTCGCATCGGTGTAAATCTGGGCGATGTGGTGGAGGACGATGATGGCCGCATCTATGGCGATGGTATAAATATCGCTGCCCGCATACAGACCCTTGCCGAGCCAGGGGGCATATGTATCTCAAGGACCGCCTATGACCAGGTAAAATCAAAACTCAATTTCGGATATGCATATATCGGTGAGCACAATCTTAAAAATATCTCCGAACCGGTCAGGGTTTACCGTGTGCTTACCGGCACAAAAACTGCCGGCAAGGCCATAGGTGAAAAGAGATTTTTTGGGGCTATTTCAAGAAAAACCGCCATTGTGATCATAATCATTCTATTGGCGGCAGCAGCCGGTTCTGTGGGATATATAATCTATTCGCGCCAATCTCCCAAAACAGAGCAGACCCCTTTTGACAGGTTGGCCTTTTCAATGCCTGAAAAATCCACAATTGCGGTGCTTCCATTTGTTAACTTAAGCGGCAGTGAAAATCAGGATTATTTCAGTGATGGCCTTACAGAGGAGATAATTGCCGGGCTGTCAAGACACCCGGATCTGTTAGTAACGGCCCGTAACTCATCATCTTACTATAAAGGCAAGCCCGTAAAGATTCAGGAGGTAAGCAAAGAGCTGGGCGTGCGCTATGTCCTTGATGGCAGTGTCAGGCAGGATGGCGACAAGGTGAGGATATTGGCAAAGCTGATAGATGCACAGCAGGGGTATAATATCTGGACCGAGACATATGACCGTGAAAAGAGGGACATACTCGCTCTCCAGTCGGAAATAATGTGGCGGATATTCAGGGAAATACGCATAAGGCTGATTGACGGGGAGCGTATGCCTGATTTCCTCCCTGACAAGCAGGACAGCATAGAGTATTTAGAGACCTATATTCTTCTTTACCGTTACTACAAGGAAAGAACACCTGAAAGGCTGGAAGCCGCAAGGCTAATGGCAAATAAATTGCTGGAAACAGCCCCTGATCCCTGGGTCTATTATATGAGGAGTTCGATTTATATTGCGCTGCACCTCTCCGCGCCGTTGGACCCCAGGGCATCAGAATATCTTGATGAGGCTGAAAAGGATGCCAAGACAGTGGAAGGCATTGATAAGGGCGCAAGTCTGGCTATCCTGGGGCAGCTTTATCTTGCAAGGAATGACCGTGAAAGGGCGCAGGAGTATTATAGGAGGTGGGCAGAAATTTCGCCTGATTCAAAGAATGCCCACTTTGGCCTGGGTTTTATTCTTTTGCTTTTAAAGCAATATGATGAGTCTGTAAAACATTATGAGATCGGCATTAAAATAGACCCCCGGTCTGAAATTCAGCATTATGTATTTATGGGTATAGCATATTCAAGCCCATCGCCAAACGGGTTTTCAAACCTGGTAGAGGCAAAGAGGGTACTTGAAATGGCCTTAATCCCTCCAAATCAGAATAATTTCCTTGCACATCTGTATCTTACCCTTATCTATACCTATGAGGATCAGATGGAAAGGGCGCGAAGCCATGCAAAAGAGATACTCAGGATAAACCCCTTTTATTCAACAGAGACATACAGGTCATGGATAGAATACGGGGATGAAACAATCAACTTTCACAAGGTGCTGCTCAAAAAGGCAGGCATACCCGAGAAAAGCAGTTTCAATCCCTTTCAATAAAAAAGCTTGGTTGATCAGGGGTTCAGCCTCTGGTCTGCCTCCCTGAAGCGCTCCGCAAGTGTGCGTATGAATGGACCGAGCCATGAACCTGTATTCAGCTCCTCCTTGAAGTACTGGCTCTTCACAACAGCAACGGTCACATTGCCTATGGCCTCTACGCTTGCTGACCTGGGTTTCTCTGTAAGGATGGCGGTTTCACCAAATACATCGCCAGGTCCCATGATGCGAAGTTCAACCTTTTCGCCATTAATTGTCTTGAAGGCGCGGCACTCACCTGATCTTATGATATATGCCTCATGGCCAATATCACCCTCGCGCACAATAAGGGCGCCGGGCCTGTATGTGTGGCCTGGAAACCTCTCGCTTCCCTCCAGAAAATTCTCAAGGTCGTTCTTGAGCTCTTCCACTGACTGATAACGATCAGCAGGCTCTTTGCTCATGGCCTTCATGGTGATCCTGATGAGCCCTAATGGAAGTGGAAAATCCACCCTTTCATCAGGGGGCTGAATCTCGCATATCCTGGCATTAATAACCATATCCCTGAGCGAATCACCCGGTATGGGACGCAACCCGGTAATAACCTCGTAAAGGGTTGCGCCTATTGAAAAGACATCGCTCCGCTCATCAATACTGTCAAGGTCGCCGCGTGCCTGTTCAGGGGGCATGTAGCATGGGGTGCCAAAGATGTTGCCCTGAACCTCTTCACGCATGCTGAATTGCTTGCGCTTTTTGACCTCTGGCAACTCCATTTTTGCCATCTCTGACATCTTCTCCCCCTTGATGCGGGCGATACCCCAGTCCATTAGATAAACCTGGCCAAAACTCCCGACCATTATATTATCAGGCTTGATGTCACGGTGTATGACCCCCTTGCTGTGGGCATAGGATACCGCATCGCATACCTTGATCATTATCTGTACCAGGTGGAGGATATCCTTATCTGTCCTCTGTGAGGGCTCCTTTTCATCAATCAGTTCATGGAGCGCCTTACCGCGAACCTTTTTCATGGTAAAAAAAAGTCGCTCTTTTTTATCAATACCCAGCTCATATATTGGTATGATATTGGGATGGTCAAGCTGTGCTGTAATCTGTGCCTCAACCACCATGCGGCTCAGCTCATATTCGTCTTTCAGCTTGTCATCCCGCACAATTTTCATGGCCATCCGGCGCATAAGGTTGGTATCTATCGCATCTAAAAGAAGGGACATCCCCCCATCCTGGAACTTTTCGCCTGTAATAAGCCTCTTCTCGGTCTTGTTTTCAGGCCTTCTCGGGTCTATGTATACGATATCTCCGGGCATAATTACTGTTTCCCTAGCCCTGTGCCTCAATGGGTATAATAACAATATTCACCCTGCGGTTGGCAGCATCGTCAGAGCTTATGGGCTGCGACTCTCCAAAGCCAATAGATGTTATCCTCTGCGGGTTTATTCCCTGCTGGATAAGGGCAGCCTTAACAGACTCGGCCCTCTTTTCTGAGAGCTTCTGGTTATAGTCTTCAGACCCTGAGCTGTCTGTGTGGCCCTCAACCCTGAGCATTGTCTGGGGATATTTGTTTAATATTGTGGCAACACGTGCAATCTCGGCCTGCCCGCCAGGCTTAAGGGTTGAGGAGTTGTAATCAAACATCACATTGGATTTGAATGTCGCAGTCAGTACATCCTGCTCACGTCTGATAGATGCAGCCTCTGAACTCGCCATGGCCTGCCTGAGATCCCGCTCCTGCCTGTCCATGTATGCGCCTATCTGGTTTCCGGCTATGCCGCCCAGGACAGCGCCGATACCTGCTCCTACCAGTGTTGATTCAGTATTGCCTCCTATTACCTGGCCCAGTATGGCCCCCACACCTGCTCCTACAGCAGCGCCTGTGCCAGTGCCCTTTTGCTGCCTGGTATTCATTGCGCAACCCACAGTCAAGCCCATGATTGCAAGGCAAAGTAAACCAGTCATGATATATCTATTCATATTCAGCCTCCTCTTTTTATTGAACATTTTATAGTGTGGTTACAGTTTCAGCCTCTATCAATATCATCATTTCACAGAAATTTCCTCAAAATATGAGCAGTATAATTCCTGAGTCATGTAAAGTAAAGCAAGACCCGTGCCTTGATAGCGATTAATGAGTATGACATCTATAATATTGAAAACATTATGGTATTATCAGATGTTTTTTTTGATTTGAATTGAATGTATGATTAAATGACTGTGCAGGGAATTTTATACACTATAAAAAACCGTTTGAATATAAAAAGTAATGAAAATGTGAAATGTCTTCGTCTGTTTCCTAAACGAATGGAGTCCTTTTAGTTGATTGACTGACCAAAATCAACGGATAATAAAAAAATGATTTCACCAAGAATACTAATACTTCAATAGCGTAAAAAAAGGAATTAACCAGAACAGTCAACTCCTTAAATTTATTATTTTTTATGGTGCGCCCAGCAAGATTCGAACTTGCGACCTGCGGATTCGTAGTCCGTCACTCTATCCATCTGAGCTATGGGCGCATTTTATTTATAATGAACTTTTACAGGGAGTTAGCTGAGATCCGGTTTCCATATACAAAAAATCTCCCTTATATTCTCAAAAGAACCCAAAATATACAAAACAGCCTCTTTTTACTTTTCTGAGGGCTATGAGTCAAGATAAATTCTATTTCATATTACTTTTATTGCCGCATATAAATATCCCATCCTTATATTGTCTTTATTAGTAGCATGGGACCAATGTATCTGTGGTATCTCTTGTATACATTCACCCTTAAAAATTCATATGCGGGCATGCCAGCCGTAACCTTTTAATTGTCAAGATGTAAATTCAAGGGTTAACGAAGGCTGGCGGAGAGGGTGGGATTCGAACCCACGTGCCCTGCTATTCACAAGACAAATCGATTTCGAGTCGACCCCGTTACGGCCACTTCGGTACCTCTCCGTTAAAGCCCCTTCTGACTTCTTCTTGATTTGAAGAAATCCCTTAATAAATCACCACACTCTTTTCCCCTGACCCCCGAGATTAACCTTATACGATGATTCAGGCGGGTATCAATTGCAGGGTTGTATAAAGACCCTGCAGCGCCCCCTTTCGGGTCAAAGGCGCCGAATGCCAGTGTTGATATCCTGCTGTGGATGGCTGCCCCTATGCACATTAAGCACGGCTCAACAGTAACAACAAGGGTCAAACCAGTTAGGCGGTAATTTCTCAGTATCCTCCCTGCCCATCGCATGGCAAGAATCTCAGCATGGGCAGTCGGGTCATTAAGGCCGATAGGCTGATTGTGGGCGCATGATATTATGTTACCATCAGGGTCTGCAATAATTGCCCCTACAGGGACCTCGCCCTCATCATAACCCTTTTTTGCCTCTAAAAGAGCCTGTTCCATCAACAGTTCAAAATAACCGGAATCCATGAAGTCTCATTAACATTTCATATTAAGTCAGTCAAGGATTAGCTTCTTTATGAAAGTATGATAAGCTGGGTAACAAGATGTAAAAACATGAAAAAGGTTTGAGATACTATCTTAACAAAATAACAGAACTTTAATTTAACTTTTTCTGTTTTATTAAAGGGTATTATTGAGCTATAAGCTGTATTAAAAACCAATTACCGGGTAGCAATAAATAGAAAAGGGAGACAATTATGCAGCATGAAAAATGGCAATGCCCCAAATGTAACAATGATGGATTTGATGTGGACAAATTTTCAGCCACAGGGGGATTTTTCTCAAAGATATTTGATGTCCAGAATAAAAAGTTTACTACTGTAACCTGCACACGATGCAGATACACGGAAATCTACAAGGCCGATACAAGCACACTGGGCAATATTTTTGATTTCTTTGTTGGCTCATAACAGGATATTTATTCAACATGATATACGACTACATAATAATAGGGGGCGGCATAGTCGGGGTTTCCACTGCATGGCAGATGCAGCAACTTTTTCCAAAAAAGAAGATACTGCTGCTTGAAAAGGCGCCCGACTTTGCAAAGCACCAGACAGGACATAACAGCGGGGTGATCCATGCCGGGGTCTATTATGAGCCCGGAAGCCTCAAGGCAGAGTTCTGCCGGAAGGGCGCATCAGCCACAAAAACCTTTTGTGAACAGAACAATATCCCTTACATTCAATGTGGCAAGCTTCTTGTTGCCACAAATGACCTTGAAATGGAGCGGATGCAGGCGTTGATCGAGCGCTGCAGAAAGAACATGCTAGATATTGAGATCCTGGACAGTAAGCAGTTGAGACGTGAGGAGCCCAATATTACAGGTCTTGGAGGGATACTTGTAAAAACAACCGGGATTGTTGATTACAAACGTGTGACAAAAAGGATGGCAGACAGGTTTATTGCATTAGACGGCAATGCCCTGCTTGAGCATGAGGTGACCGGTATAAGGGAATCGGAAACAGAGATCAGGGTTTTTGCCACACACTACGGTGAAAAAAAGGTCTTCAGATGTCGTTTTCTGATCACATGCGCTGGCCTGCAATCGGACAGGATTACAAGGATGCTGAATATCCCGACCGATTTTCAGATTATCCCGTTCCGCGGCGAATACTATGAGTTATCAAATAACAATGATAACATAATAAAACACCTGATATACCCCATACCAGACCCTGACCTCCCGTTCCTTGGAGTGCACCTGACACGCATGATAAACGGCTCTGTTACTATTGGGCCAAATGCGGTGCTCGGATGGAAACGTGAAGGGTATGACAGGATAAATATAGATATAAAGGATATGCGTGACACCCTTGCCTTCCGCGGATTCCGGGCCTTTTTCAAGAGATACTATAAGAGCGGGCTTATTGAACTTAAAAATTCCCTGTGGCCACCTGGGTATTTGAAACTTGTACAAAAATATTGCCCCAAATTAAAACTTGCTGATTTACGATTTTACCCTGCCGGTATACGTGCCCAGGCCATATTAAAGGATGGCACAATGGTGCATGACTTTCTGTTTGCTGAAAGCAACAGAAGCCTTCATGTATGCAATGCGCCTTCCCCGGCGGCTACATCGGCGATACCTATTGGGGAATATATATGTAAAAGGGTGGTTGAAAAAACATTGTGATGCTGCAGGTAGAGACGGGTTTAAAACCCGTCTCTACACCGGTATTCTGTTATTTCTTCTTTGTTAACTCCAGCGATATAAAAATCTTCACATCCTTGTCTATCAAACCCATCCTATAGAAACTGCCATCGCCCACATTGTATGCCAGCCTGTCTATTGTAAACAGGGCATCAAAACCTGCAACAAGCTCTCCCTTATTTGATGGATTATCCTTTACACCAAGGTATGTAAATGGGACCTCTATGGTTTTTGTGACATCCTTAATGGTGAAATCACCTGTCATTATATATTTATTATCCCCTACACCCTTGATATTCTTTGATCTGAACTTCATGACAGGGAATTTAGACGCATCAAAAAAATCCTTTGTGCGGAGGTGATTGTCCCTCTGGTTAATGCCTGTATTAACACTTTTCACCTCAACATCAAATGTAACACTGCTCATTTCAGGCTTTTCAGAGTCTATGAGTATCTTGCCTGTAAAGCCGTCAAAGCTGCCCCTGATGGTTGAAAAGATATGTCTGATATCAAAATAGAAATTGGAATGCGCCTTGTCTATATTCCACTCAACTGGCGCTGCCTGGGTAAAACCGGAAAACAGTATTGCTGCAGCAAGAAAAATAATGGTCTTAATCACCTGTTTCATTTGATCATCTCCTTTTCTAAAATGTTTTATATCCCTGTTTTTCTGTGAATCTAGTAATCAAATATTTCATGTCAATCTATCAGAGGCTAAAACGCTCCTCAATGATGGAGCTGCCTCTAAACCCGATTAAAACAAGCTCTTTTCTTACCTGTGTCATCATGGCCGGTGGCCCGCATAAAAGGATTACCGCATCCCTGCTGCAACCTGAAAGGAGTGTTTCAAGAGCATCCCTGTCAAGCCTTGCACTCTTTTTATCCTGCCCCTCTTCCCTTGTGAAAACATATTTTACGTAAAGACCATGCATCGACTTTTCCATATCATTCAACTCGTCTGCATATACAACCTCTTTCCGTGTCCTGTTGCTCCACAAAAGGGTTATTTTGCGGTCTGATTTAATATCATGCAGGTACCTAAGCATGCTCAACATAGGGGTAATGCCGATTCCCCCTGCAATCATGATTATCTCATCGCTTGAACTGAAATCAATGTGCCCGAAGATGCCGAAAGGGCCGTGGATAATGGCCCTGTCTCCCACCTTTATCTCCTTTACCCTGTTTGTCCAGTCACCAGAGTCTTTAATGGTGAACTGAAGCGCTGGCTGCCTTGTGGGAGAGGATGAGATGGTAAAGGGGTGCTCCTCGCATGAAATGGCTGATGACCTTATCTTTAAAAATGCGAACTGTCCGGGGGCATAGGCAATAACATGACCCTTTTCAGGCGCAAGCTCAAGGGAGTAAATATCCTTCCCTGTCTCGAAAACCTTTTCTACCCTGAAAGCAGGTCTGAACAGAGAGAATTTTTTGAACCGGAGCATAAAATAGGTAAGCAAACAGGCCGCAAAAAAGCAGAGTACAAGGATATAGGCCCCCTCATAATGGAATGTGTTGCCAACAAAATAGAGATGAACACACAATAAAAGGATTGCTACAGGCGTAAACAGGCGGTGTAACGATATCCAGAATTGATATTTTATACCCAGGAGTCCACGGAACAGGCCTGAAAAGACAATGCCTGCAATCATTACAAGCAATATAAGGCCAGTATATTCAGGCCACTGGCTGAATTCAAATGAAATGATCTCCATTCCAAGTGTGCGCAGGACAAGAAGCAGATGCAGAGCTGCTAATACAAGGATTATAATGGCGTTTAGCCTGTGGAGCAGTAAAAGACGGTTTATAGCAAATACCCTGTCAAGAAACCTGGATCTGCATATAAGTATCATCTGAATAAATAGCAGGAAACCGGCAGCAGTGCCCATAATATGCCCTGTGAGCAGCATGCTCCTTGCTATCCCCAACTGGTATCTCAGGGTCTGCGACTCAAATAAAAAGGGCACGCATATTGCCCCGATGAGAAGCAGCGCTGCAACAGCAGTAAGGCATATGCCCCATATAATCCTTGCTTTACTGCTGAACTGGTTTATCCTGACAAGGTTATTTTCCATTTTCAGTTATCTCTCAATCTTTATATGTTACTTTTTTGTGAAGGGATTAATACAATGGAGGCTATTATAAACAAAAAATCTTAAAAAGTTTACAACCAAATTTTAGTGTAACTACTCACCCATATTAGTATAAATTTGTTTAGAAAAGGCCATTTGGATAG
>CAYWRH010000112.1:0-14450 GCA_964460435.1 uncultured Desulfatiglans sp. | reverse complement strand
TGTTTAAATTATCCTGAAATCTTTTACTTTATTATTACATGAGGACAAAATGGTTAAAAAATTTATTATATATATCTCTCTCGCAATATTAATGAACTACAGTTCTGTATTTGCCGGTTACCAGATGGAAATTACCCCCTCCCTCTCATTAGGGTCATTATATGATGATAATATTGATCTGGATTACAGTGATGAACAAAGCGACTGGATTTTTACGGCTACCCCGGGGGTGGCCTTAAATATTACCTCTCAGAAAAACAATTTTTCCCTTAATTATTCACCATCAATTGTTCGATATAAAGAAAGAGATGAAAACGATACAGTGAGACAATCAGCATCAATGATATTCAGTCAGGCATTAACTCAAAACCTTGAATTCAGGCTTTCTGATACCTATATAAAATCTGAAGAGCCGCTTGAAGAGACGGAAAATATTATTGGTGTGAGGAGAACAAGGGAATCCTATCAGCGTAACAATGGCGATGTGAGCATGAGATACAGTTTTGGCCCTTCAAACCTGTTTGAAGTAGGATATAACCACTCCTGGCTATCAAATGATGATACAACTGTTGATGACGGAACAGAAGAAAGCCCATATGCCAGTTATTTATACTGGTTTAATGTGAAACATGGTCTTGAACTTAATGCAGGGTACACCCGCGCAGAATTCACAAGGGAAGATACCTCTCTAACTGAACCTGAAGATGATTATTCGGGATTGACCCAGGGTATTGGTTACAGGTACAGGTATAACCCCCAGTCCACCTTTTTTATGCATTATGATTTTACAAACAGGGATTTTAAAGGCAGCACAATTGATTATGAGGTGTATGAAGGAACCCTTGGTCTTGAAAAAATCCTCTCTCAGGATTTGTCCTATAGTATATCTGCCGGGTATTTTCTCAGAAAAAATGATTTGGATGAAGAGGATGATGGTTTAAATGCCGATATCTCCCTTACCAAAAGATTTAACCGCGGCTCTTTTAATATTAACGGCAGCAGCGGGTGGAGTGAGGCTTATCTTGAAGCGGAAAACAGAGGCTTTACAAAATATCAGAGTGTGACCTCTTCTTTCAATTATCAGGTAACACAAAATTTAATGAACAATTTATCTCTCTCATACAGACAGGACAAGGATGAAGATTCAAGAAAATCAAAGACAGTGGAAGCTGGTTACGGATGGAGCTGGGCATTCTTGAGGTATTATTCAATGTCTCTGAATTATACATGTTCTGTCAGGGATGATGACTTTGACATAGATGATTACCTTGTGAACAGGGTGATGTTTAGTTTGAGATGGAGCAGACCGTATAGGTGAAGCGCATAGCGCACAGAGCATGACGCAGAGAGTTAAATCACTTTGCTCAACGCCAATTGAAGGTAGATATGGAAAACTTTGATATTAAAAAATATATAGAAATGGCCCTGCGCAGGAAATACTGGATAGTGATTCCATTTATGCTAGTACTTCTTGGAGGGTTTGCCTATCTGTTATGGACCCCAAAAATATATGAGGCAAAGACCCTTATCCTTGTCCAGGAGCAGAAGGTCCCTGAGGATTATGTACGTTCGATCGTTAGTACCAGCACAGAGGATAGACTTCGGACAATTACGCAGCAGGTTACAAGCCGGACAAACTGTGAAAAGATAATTACAGATCATCAGCTTTATGATGATGAGAAGAAGATGCTGGTTGAAGAAAAGGTTGCCCTGCTGATTAAAAATATCAAGATTGATGTTGCTGCACGTTCTGGAAGCGGAGGTGGTAATGCCTTTTCTATTTCCTTTCAGGGTAAAGACCCACGCAAAGTTATGCAGGTAACAAATGCGCTTGCATCCAATTTTATTACAGAAAATCTAAAATTAAGGGAATCTCAGGCAATAGGCACCTTGGATTTTTTGGATGAAGATCTCGAATCAAAAAGAAAGCAGCTCCAGGAAAAGGAAGAGCTGGTAAAGGAATACAAGGAAAAATACAGAGGCGGGCTTCCTGAAGAGCGGGACACTAATTTGAGGATGCTTGAAAGGCTACAATTACAGCTTGACCAGTTAAACAGTAATCTGAGGGCCGCTGAAAACCGCAAGCTTATTCTGCAGCAGGGGGTTGTTACAACAGAACCTGATGAAGCCAGTCGCAGCAGTTACCTGTTAACCCCGCGGCAAAATGCAGCAAATGAACTGGAGCGGCTTAAGAATGAGCTTAAAACCCTGCAATCAAGGTATACTGATAATCATCCTGATATTATTGATCTTAAAAAGCGGATCGAAACCCTTGAATCGCAGATGGCATCATCTTCAACAACTGGAGAGTCTGTGCCGGAAGCAGGAGCTGAACCTGTGAGTGGAAATCATACCTTTAATGTACAATTGAATGATGTTCAGATTGAAATAAATGGACTAAAGGCAGAGATACAGAAGGTCACCAACAAGATAAATTATTATGAAACCAAGATTGAGGAGACTCCAAAAAGGGAACAGGAACTGGTATCCCTGAACAGGGATTACGAGAATCTTAAGAATTCATATCAGTCAATGCTGGACAGAAAATATGAGGCTGAAATATCTGTTAATCTGGAGAGAAAACAGAAAGGTGAACAGTTTAGGGTGATTGACCCGGCCCAGATACCATTAAAACCTGTTAAACCCAATATGCAAAAACTGATGTTACTGATAATCGGCCTTGGGCTGGGAATTGGTTGCGGCATGGCCTATCTTGTGGAAATGCTTGATTCATCATACAGGTCACCTGATGATGCAGAAAAGGAGCTGGGTTTTCCGGTCCTTGTTTGCCTTCCATATCTTTTTACAGAACAGGAGATTAAAGCAAGGAGAAAGCGGAGAATAATTATCGCAAGCTCCATGATTGCAGTTTATTGTATGGCGATTATTGCTGTAGTAATAACAATAAAGGGTTTTAATGAAACAGTGGATTTCATCCGAGACCTGTTTACTAAAGTTGGCGTTGCTTGATTTTAGAGGCCTATTATTGAGGACATCTCAGAATTAATGGAAGCATTATAAAGAAATATGTATACTTCATTTTATGAACTTAATGAAAAGCCCTTTGAGCTAACACCATCCTCAAGGTTTTTATACCTTGGTGAGATTCATAAAGAGGCATTAGCCCTTTTAACCTATGGTGTTACAGAGAAAAAGGGGTTTATTCTTCTTACTGGTGAGGTAGGGACCGGTAAAACAACCATGGTTCATGCCCTCCTCGATAACCTTGATGAGAGTGTACAATATGTGCATCTTTCAAACCCCATGGTCTCACCAAAGGATTTTTTAAAATACCTTGCCTATTCGGTTTTAAAAAGACGCTTTCAATTCAAGACCAAGGGTGATCTACTGATCTGGTTTGAAAATTATTTAAAAGAATGCCAGAAGAAGCGTATTAACTTTGTATTGATAATAGATGAGGCGCAAAACCTTTCATTTGAGCTGCTAGAGGAGATAAGGTTATTATCCAACATGGAAAATGGCGATGAAAAGCTATTAAATATCTTTCTTGTTGGTCAACCTGAATTCAATACCATATTGAATGAACCCAGGTGCAGGCCGCTTCGTCAGAGAATAGGCATAAGTTATCATATTCGCCCCCTGGATGAAAACGGCACAGGCGAGTATGTCTATAAAAGGCTTGAGCTGGCAGGGGCAAAGGATAGCAGGAGGCTATTTAGTAAAGAGGTTATTAAGGCATTACATTTTTATTCAAACGGGTATCCCAGGGCCATTAATGTACTTGCAGATAACCTTTTGCTTTCCGGTTATTCAAGAAATACTAAAAAATTAACCCCTGAAATGGTGAAGGAATGCTATCTTGAAACTAAATATGAGGCTCCAAAATACGATATAGAGTTGGTTGATAGAATTGATAATGATATAAACCGGATAACCATCTCTTCCGGTTATTGGAAATGGCTGGCAGGAATCTCTGTGATACTTATTTTTGTTCTCATTTTAGCAGGATCTGCCTATTTTCTGAGGTCACAACAGGTTGCAGTGGAATCTGATATAAAGACATTAAAGGAAGAGTTTCAATTATTAAAAACAGGCATGGAAGAGAATCAGCGGCAGATACTAAAAGCCTTAAAGCTGAAAGATAATGCTGTTGATGGAAATAAAATAGAGCAAGAAGAAAGGTAACTATATAGGGGAAAACCTTGGGAAAGATATTTGATGCCCTCGAAAAACAGAAAAAAGAGAATATAGTTGTCTCCAATCAGTTTAAGACAATTGATGAAGGTCGGAGAAGCACATCTAAAGGGATTAATGAGACATTCAAGTTACAGCAGGTTAATGCCAAATATAATCCCAAGCTTGTTGTACTTACTCAGCCAGGGTCTATTGATGCTGAAAATTTCAAGACCCTGAGGGCTCAGATACTATTTCCAAAGGATGGCAGGCGGAACAGGGTGATCATGGTGACCAGTGTTTTCCCGGGCGAGGGCAAAACCTTTGTTGCGGCAAATCTCGCAGTGACCATTGCACAGGGGATAAATGAATTTGTATTGATGGTTGATTGTGACTTAAGAAAACCTGATCTGCACAAGATGGTCAATTGTGAAAACAGTATGGGGCTCAGTAATTATCTGCTGGATAAAATGCCAATGAATCAACTGCTTTTAAAGACCGGCATAGAAAAACTTACATTGCTGCCGGCAGGGAAGGCAATTAAAAAGCCCTCTGAACTCCTTTCATCCAATGAGATGAAGGATTTCCTGATTGAGGTTAGAAACAGATATGAGGATCGTTTTATAATTGTTGATGCCGCCCCCCTTGGGGTTACCTCTGAGGCTAATATTCTCTCCAATCATGTGGATGGAGTGTTGTTTGTGGTCAGATCAGGGAAAACCCCTAAGGAAACGGTAAAGAAAAACCTTGAAAAGATAGAGAGAAACAAGATTATCGGGATAGTATTTAATGGTTATGAGCAGCATCTTAAGCCATATGGAGATTATTATAAGAATTATTATGTAAGGCAGGAATAGTAACAGGCTGATTAATAATGATTAAATTATTTAACCAATATATTTCCTTTCACAAACTTGTTTTTATACTTGGCGAAGGGGTCTTGATTTTTCTGGCAGCCCTGCTGGCAACCTACATATCACTCGGAAGGGGCATAGGCTTTGTGGATACCCTTGTAATAGTATGGCCAAAGCTTTTGCTTGTTACTATTGTCACACAGTTGAGCCTCTACTTTAATGACCTTTATGAAATCAAGGCAACAGATAATAAAATAGACCTTGCTGCAAGACTTATCCAGGCGGTTGGCATAACATCTATTACCCTGGCAATTATATACTTTATCTGGCCTGATATGGTTATTGGTCAGTGGATATTTTTTATCAGTCTGATTTTTCTACTTTTTTTCCTGCTATCCTGGAGATTTCTATATTATATAGTAGTAAAAAAGCGTCTTTTTACTGAAAGGACTATATTACTGGGAACAGGCGAGTTGGCATGTAATCTACTAGAGGAGCTAAAAATCAGGCGGGATATCGGGTATAACATAGTCCTGGCCATTTGCCAGAATAATCATCAGGATACATGTGAACTGCCACTAAAAATCCCGGTAAAGCAGGGGTTTGAAGATCTGTGTGAACTTGTAGCAAAGGAAAATGCCTCTACTGTTATTGTGGCCCTTGATCAGAAAAGGGGCATAATGCCATACAGGGAGTTACTCAACTGCAAGGTGAAGGGTATAAAGATAATTGATGGTGAAAGTTTTTATGAAAAAATTGCGGAAAAATTACTTGTTGAAAAGATCAACCCAAGCTGGCTTATCTTTTCAGAAGGCTTTCAGAAATCAAAGGTCACCCGGTTTATTAAAAGGCTCTGTGATTTTATATTGTCAATTATTCTGCTTGTATTGCTTTTGCCATTTTTAGCCCTTGTTGCAGTTATAATTAAATCAGAGTCAAAAGGCCCTGCCCTTTTTTCACAGGAGAGGGTGGGTGAGAATGGTGTGCCGTTTATACTTTACAAATTCAGATCCATGCGAACAGATGCGGAAAAGATAAGCGGGCCAGTCTGGGCAGAGGAAGATGACCCCAGGGTGACTAAAGTGGGTAAAATAATGAGAAAGCTCAGGATAGATGAACTCCCACAGTTATGGAATGTGTTCAGGGGGGAGATGTCATTTGTGGGGCCAAGGCCTGAGAGAAGGTTTTTTATAGATCAGCTACT
The DNA here is from genome assembly GCA_964460435.1 of uncultured Desulfatiglans sp. Taxonomy (GTDB): domain Bacteria; phylum Desulfobacterota; class DSM-4660; order Desulfatiglandales; family HGW-15; genus JAAZBV01. The sequence goes on along the minus strand of CAYWRH010000112.1, from coordinate 8,258 downwards.
AAAGTCTGTTCCCTATTATAATGAGAGATTCAGTGTGAAACCGGGTGTAACCGGCTGGGCGCAGATAAAGTATCCATATGGCTCAACAGAAAAAGATGCCCTGGAAAAATTAAAATATGATCTATATTATATAAAAAATTTATCCTTTGCCTTTGATCTTACGATAATATTTCATACCGTAAAGATCATGCTGTTAGGAAGAGGAGCAAGGTGAAACCATTTCTGAAAGAAACGGTTTCAGGTTTTTAGTATATTAGACTGTGGGCGTTTTATTAAGTTAGGTTTTAGCTTTTAGGTTTTCAGGAAGAGTTTTTAAAATGCTAACAGCCTTAAGCCTATAGTCAATAGCATACATATAACTCATAACCTATAATCTAAAGTCTACAGCCTAACTATGTAACTCAAAGGGCGGAGCTGTATCGTTTATAGGCAGAATGTAAAGAGCTTTTAATCTTGCTCTCTGCGCTATGCCCTTTGCCTCTAAAACCCTAAACCTTGCGCCCTGCGCCTTGAGCCCTTTTAAAATCCCATGTGCGGAATAACCGGAATAATAGATTACAATTCAAGTGAGGATTATACCTCCACCCTTGGCCGAATGCTTGGCAGCATCAGGCACAGAGGGCCTGACTCCTTTGGCATATATACAGACAGAACTGCAAATATTGCTTCTACGCGTCTGAGCATAATTGACCTGAATACAGGCGATCAGCCCATCCATAACGAAGACAAGTCAGTATGGGTTGTACTCAATGGTGAGATCTTTAATTACCCTGAACTGCGTGCAGAGCTCCAGGCTAAAGGACATAAATTTTACACAACCTCAGACACTGAGGTGCTGGTTCATCTTTATGAAGAGCATGGGCATGACTTTCTTAATATGCTTAATGGGCAGTATGTATTTACGATATGGGATCATAATCTCAAGGCCCTTCTTATGGGGCGTGACAGGGTAGGCATTCACCCCCTGTTTTATCATTATAATGGTCATCGCCTTGTGTTTGGCTCTGAGATAAAATCCATTTTTATGGATAGCCGAATAGATAGGAGACTTAATTTTAAGAGCCTTTCTGATATCTTTACCTGCTGGACACCTGTTTCACCTGATACAGCCTTTGAGGGTATCAATCAGCTTCCTCCAGCCCATTATGCTGTTTTAACAAAACAGGGGCTGAGCATTAATCGTTACTGGGATCTTTCATTTAATAATGAATCCAAATCTCAAAAAACGCTTAACGAATCTGTAGAAGAGCTGTATGCCCTGCTTCTGGATGCAACGCGAATCCGCCTGAGGGCCGATGTGCCTGTCGGCGCTTATCTGAGCGGTGGTCTGGATAGCACATTGATTACATCCCTTGTTAAAAAAAATTTCAATAATGAGCTCAGGACATTTTCTGTGAGTTTTTCCAATGAGCGCTTTGATGAGGCGCCATTTCAGGAAAAGGCTGTTAAATCTCTTGGCACAGACCACAGGAGTATAAAATGTTATGACAAGGATATAGGGGCTGTTTTCCCTGATATTATCTGGCATGCTGAGGTGCCTCTGCTTAGAACAGGGCCTGCTCCACTATTCAGGCTTTCAAGGCTGGTGAGGGATAATAATTTTAAGGTGGTGCTCACAGGTGAAGGGGCGGATGAGTTTTTTGCCGGGTATAATATTTTCAAGGAAGACCGGATCAGGAGGTTCTGGGCAAAACGCCCTGAATCAGAGATAAGACCTTTACTCCTTAAAAAGCTTTACCCCTATATTTTTGCTGATAATGGTAAGATAGATGCCTTTCAAAGGGCATTTTTTAAAAAAAATCTAACAGATACCGGGAACCCTGCTTACTCTCACTTGCTCAGGTGGGCCAACACCTCTGCCATAAAAGCCTTTTTTTCAGATGGTTTTAAGAGTCAAATGGAAGGACTGGATGATTTTGTTACCAGATACAATGCTGCTTTGCCTAACGATTTCAAATCATGGGCGCCCTTATCAAGGGCTCAGTATATTGAGGCAAACCTGTTCTTGTCCAATTATCTGCTTTCAAGCCAGGGTGACAGAATGGCTATGGGAAACTCCGTTGAAGGCAGGTTCCCGTTTCTGGATCATCGTGTAATAGAGTTTGCAGCAGGTATACCATCGCGCTTCAGGCTTAATGTATTGACTGAAAAGTTTATCCTGAAAAAAGTGGCTCATAATATTATCCCGAAGGAATTGATTGATCGACCCAAGCAGCCATACAGGGCGCCGATTGTAACCTGCTTTATGGGAAAGTCGTCACCGGAATATGCAAGAGAGCTTTTATCAGAACATATGATAATAGAAAAGGGGTACTTTGATCCCAAAAAAGTGTCTGCTCTTATTAAAAAATGTGATAAGGGGCAGGGTGAAATATTGAGTGAAAGGGAGAATATGGCCCTTGTGGGCATCCTTTCCACACAGCTGCTTGATAATATGTTTCTTAAGAAATTTCCCTCAAGGCATATAGCCGTCCCGGAAAATATAAGGATTTTTAAACAGGAAAGCGCATAGCGTAATGCGCATAGTGCAGAGAGCATAGCGTAAAATCAAAAGCATTTCGCTCTGCGCTTAGCCCTATGCCCTTTGCTCAAACATCCAAATAACAGAAATGAAATTCAAACAAACAATTATAATAATTGTCATCATGCTCTTTACCCTGGTTTTTTTGAGGTACATTAATCACAGTGAAGAGATAAAGCCAAACAAACCATTCTCGACATTTCCTGAAAAGATAGGCGAATGGGAAGGTAAAGAAGGGCGATTCGATCAAAATGTCTATGATGCACTGGGTGTAGATGATTCTTTTCTAGGTCATTTCCATACCCCTGATGGCCGGTATGTTCAGCTTTATGTCGGATTTTATCAGAGTCAGAAAGAGGGAGAGCTTATTCATTCTCCAAAAAACTGTATGCCCGGCGGCGGATGGAATATTACTGATACATCAATAGTAGGGTTGAATATCCCAGGGAATGTTCCATCAAATATCGATGTTATGAGGCTTAACCTCTCAAACGGAAGAGAAAGACAGGTCGTTCTTTACTGGTACCAGTCAAGGGGCAGGTTTGTTGCATCGGAGTACTGGGAAAAAATATATCTTGTGATAGATTCAATCACAAAAAGAAGAACAGATGGTTCTTTTGTAAGGCTTATTGCCCCTGTAACAAACAATGATGAAGAAAAAGCCCTGACTGATCTAAAGGATTTTGCAAGCAAGCTCATTCCTGTGCTTCAGGAGTATTTACCGGAATAGCGCATAGAGCATAGAGCATAGAGCAAAGCGCAGAGCGAAAAAAGATATGGTTAAATTTAGATTTAAGAATTTGAAAATATGGGAATTGGCAATTGAGATTGCAGACAAGCTTTATGATATTGCTGATAAACTGGAATCTAAAAAGCTATATTGGTTTGCTGAGCAATTGCGTGGAGCAGGTATGTACATGTCCAATAACATTGCCGGAGGTTCAGCTTCTGTTTCCGATAAAGAGTTTATCCAGTTTTTAAATATTGCGAGAAAATCAACATTTGAAAATGCCAATATTTTAATAATTTTAGCGAGAAGAAACCTAATTACTCTGGAGATATTATAATCTCTCCTGGACAATCTTGATAAGTTATGCCGCCAAAAAACAAACATTTAAAAAAACCTAAAATAACTTATAGTTACGCTTTGCCCTCTGCGCTATGCCCTTAGCGCCATGCGTCTTGCGAGTTACCAATGAACCCAAAAACATATGCCCAGATTGCTCTGATTGCCCTTGCCTTCTTCGCTCTCTTCAACCATACCATAATCAAGCTGGTTGGCGACTGGTCAAATGACCCTAATTTTTCACACGGATTCCTGATCCCTTTTATAACCGCATATATGGTATGGCATAAAAAGGGTGAACTTGCAGGGGTATCCGCTGTCAAAAACAATTGGGGGTTATTGTTCATTGTGGTAGGAATGGCCTTACATATACTTGGAAATATCGGGGCCGAACTTTTTACCATGCGAAGTTCCATGATATTTACCATATTCGGGATTGTGCTATATATGACAGGGGGTACAATATCAAAAAAGAACATTGTGCCTATTGCCTACCTCTTTTTTATGATCCCGATTCCTGCAATCATATGGAACAAAATAGCATTTCCTTTGCAGCTTTTTGCAGCCGGGCTTTCAGCAAATGTTATTAATCTCATTGGCATTTCAGTGTTAAGGGAAGGAAATATCCTTCATCTCGCAAATACTACCCTTGAAGTTGTTGATGCATGTTCAGGCTTAAGATCATTAACCTCTTTATTAGCCCTTGGCGGGGCATTTGCTTATATCTCTAACCTGAAAATTATTTTCAAATGGACTCTTTTTTTATCGGCTGTTCCAATAGCGGTGGCAGTAAATATTTTTCGTCTTACAATAACTGCATTAATGGCAGAGAAGATTGGCCCTGAAACCGCTCATGGATTTCTTCATGATGCGTCAGGATTGATAATTTTTGTCCTGGCATTCATTATGTTGTTTTTAGTTTATATTTTGTTACATAAAGCAGAGCGTCTAACGCAAAAAGCATAGAGCCAAGCGCAAGGCATGTAAACCAAAGATCATAGCGTATAGAATATTTTATCTTTCTGCGCTTTGCGCTATGCGCCATGCACGAAGACAAGGAGTTATCATGAAAATCTGTAATAAATGTATATTACCTGAGACCTTCCCCGGTATCAGATTCAATGATCAGGGTATCTGCAACCACTGCCAGAGGGCAGAAGATTCAGGGATTGATATCGATGAAAAGAAATCGGAATATCGTGACCGCCTTGATCAGCTCATTAAAACTGTCAAGGGTTCATCGCCTTCATATGATGTAATAATGGCCTTTAGCGGAGGCAAGGATTCAAGCTATACCCTTAAGATATTAAGAGAACAATATGATCTCAAAATACTGGCATTTACCTTTGATAACCACTTTGTCTCACCTGTGGCATGGAATAATATAGATGCTATTACTGATACTCTTTCAATTGATCTTATAAAAGTGAGGCCGCCCTGGCCTGTAGTTAAAGAGCTGTTCCGCTTAACAGCAAAAGAGGATATCTTTTCTCCTGCAACGCTGCTTCGTGCAAGCTCTGTCTGTACATCATGCATTGGTATAGTTAAAAGCTTTGCCATTAAAACTGCAATTGAGATGTCCATACCCCTGGTTGCATTTGGCTGGTCTCCCGGGCAGGCCCCAATCCAGTCAGCAATAATGAAGACTAATCCTGCACTTATACGGCAGAACCAGGAATCCATTAAAAAGTCTTTTCCGGAAAGGATATTCAATTCTGTCTCGCAGTATTTTCTGCCTCTGAAATATTTCGAAAATTACAAAGAACGATTTCCATGCAATATTCATCCTCTTGCATTTTTTGATTACAATGAAACAGCGATAATGAATGAGCTTATAAAAATGGGATGGCAAATACCAAAAGATACTGATACCAATTCCTCAAACTGTCTTCTGAATGCCTTTGCAAATCAACAGCATATAGAGCGGCATAAATTTCATCCGTATGTATGGGAGATAGCCGGTATGGTACGCCAGGGTGTAATGGAAAGAGATGAAGGCATGGAGAAGATATATACAGAACAGAATCAGAATATGGTGGAATACGCGAAAAATAAACTAGGCTTGTAAGCCTGGCAAAGCGCATGGTGCAAAGGGCATAGGGCAACAGGTTTTTTCGCTATGCGCCAAGCGCTATGCGCTATGCATTTTTCATTTGGTGAGGAAATATGAAAGACAAAATCAGAACATTTATAGTTGAAAATTTTTTATTCGGGCAGGATGAAGGCCTTAAGGATGATACCTCATTCCTTGATGGAGGGATCATAGATTCAACAGGCATACTGGAACTAGTCAATTTTCTTGAGGAGCAGTTTTCCATAAAGGTAGATGATGAGGAACTTGTGCCGGAGAACCTTGATTCCATAAATAATGTGGTTGGCTACCTGGAAAAGAAGCTCGCATAGCGCATAGAGCAAAGCGCAGAGCGAAAAAATGATATGGTTAAATTTAGATTTCAGGATCTGAAGATATGGCAATTATCAATTGAGATCGCTGATAAACTTTTCGATATTGCTGATGAACTGGAATCTAAAAAGCTATATCGGTTTGCTGAGCAAATACGTGGAGCAGGTATGTCCATGTCTAATAACATTGCAGAAGGCTCTGGCTCAATCTCTAAAAAAGAATTTACCCAGTTTTTAAATATTGCGAGAAGATCAACATTTGAAAATGCGAATATTTTAATTCTATTACAAAGTAGAAATTTTATAACTCAAGAAGCAATGGATCAACTACTAGATGATCTTGATATGTTATGTCGCCAAATAACAAATTTTCAAAAAACTCTCAATAATTGATGTATTGGAGTATACATACTCTATGCGCTATGCTCTAGACCCTCTGCTTTTAGGCATGCTTTACGCTCTGCTCTTTGCGCCATGCGCTTAGCTTTTTTACCTCTAAACGTTGAACCCTGAACCATGGAACCAACTCTAATTCACCATTTTCTTGAACGAAGTGCCAAGATCTTCCCGGATAAAGTGGCCCTTATCCATGAGGATACAAGAGCAACTTATTCCCAGATCAACAACATGGCTAATAGCGTTGCTCATTGGCTTATTGATGCAGGCGTAAAAAACGGAGACCGTATTGCCTTTATCTTGGAAAATAGCCTTGAGTATGTTGTTACTTATTATGGTATATTAAAATCAGGTGCAGTAACTGTTTCATTAAATACCGATCTTAAACCAGATGGCCTGAACAGTCTACTTGCAGAACTTGAACCAGCAGTAATAATTACAAATAATAGGTTTGAGAGACTCCTAAAGGCAAGTGATCAAGCCTTAATCCAAAGATCAAAGTTGGTAATTCATAATCCAAAACTAACCTGGGACTCTAACGGATTTAAGGTATTTTCTTTCGATGAATTATTAATCTCTCATTCTGTTGATTTCGCCCTGCGCCCTGCGCCCTGTGCCCTTGACCCGGAAGCCCTAGCTTCAATAATTTACACCTCCGGCTCAACAGGTAAGCCAAAGGGTGTGATGTTGTCTCATAAAAACATAGTGTCAAATACGCATTCAATATGTAACTATTTGGGATTGAATGATAAAGATATACAAATGGTGGTTCTCCCTTTTTTCTATGTAATGGGAAAATCACTTCTTAATACCCATTTTGCAGTTAGCGGTACAGTGGTTCTGAATAATAAATTTGCTTATCCAGCTACAGTAATCAAACAGATGATCGACGAAAAGGTTACCGGTTTTTCAGGTGTGCCATCAACTTATGCATATCTGCTTCATAGATCTCCCCTGGAAAAACATCGCAATGATCTTACTTCATTGAGATATTGTTCACAGGCAGGCGGGCATATGGCAAAACAGGTCAAACTCAATCTCAGGCGTATATTGCCTGATCATACTAAAATTATTATCATGTATGGTGCTACAGAGGCCTCGGCACGTCTTACCTGGCTTGATCCGGCATATTATGAAGTTAAAATGGATTCTATTGGCAAGGCTATACCAGGGATTACTATTAAAATATTGGGCGATAATGGACAGGAGTTGGGATGTGGAAAAGAAGGAGAACTGGTGGCTTACGGGCCTGGCATCATGAAAGGTTACTGGAAGGATGAAAAAGCAACTAACAGAGTTTTGATCAATAATGGTTACCACACAGGTGATCTAGGTTACAAAGATAGTGAGGGATTCTTTTTTATAACAGGGAGAAGAGATAACATTATCAAGGTAAAAGGACACAGGATAAACATCCAGGAGATAGAAGACGTACTCATGGATACAGGACTTCTTATTGAGGTGGTTGTTCTTGGTATCAAAGATGATCTTTTAGGAAACAGGCTTGTTTCAACAGCAGTGCCTTTAATTGAAGATATTGATGAAAAAATGATATTAAAAAAATGCGCTGAAAAACTCCCTGAATTTAAGCTTCCTAAAGAAATCAGGTTAGTTCGTTCCCTGCCAAAAAACAGTAGCGGTAAAATCGACAGGGCAAAATGTCTTGAGATATTTTATTAACATCCTTTTAGCTATGGAGAAATTAAGATGATTAATCTAATGATATTTGAATCAGGAGGTGGGCAAGGGGGGTCAGCAGCATATCTTTATTCATTCTTGAAATATATAGATAAAAGTATTTTTAATACTACTATAGTTTTTAAAAAATACGTTAAAGGTTCATTTATAGAAAAAATAACCGACTTAGGAATG
>CAYWRH010000111.1:0-14477 GCA_964460435.1 uncultured Desulfatiglans sp. | reverse complement strand
CCGGTTCTTTACCAGTTTGGCCTGCTTTAAAACCCTGAGCTGATGCGATACTGCTTGTGTTGACAGCCCATCGTCCCCTGTGCTATTCACCATCCCAGCCCTTTGATGTGCCCCCGTAGCTCAGGCGGATAGAGCACCAGATTCCTAATCTGGGTGCCGCATGTTCAAGTCATGCCGGGGGCACTTTAAGACAAGTAAACACTGAATTAAAAGTCATATAATAAACAATTTGACATATGACTTTTTTTCTTTTATGTTTACGTGTTACAATTTTGGAGGTTAATTATGTACGCTGTTATACAGACAGGTGGAAAACAGTATCGGGTGGCACCAGGTGATATGCTGAAGATAGAAAAACTTGATGGCAATATCGGGGACTCAATCGCCTTTGATAAGGTCCTGTTTACTTCAGACGGGGATAACATCAACCTTGGCAAACCATACCTTGAAGGCACAAAGGTATATGGAAAGATTATGAGGCAGGCCAAGGATAAAAAGGTTATTATCTTTAAGTATAAAAGAAGAAAAAACTACCGAAAAAAACAGGGCCACAGGCAATGTTTTACCCAGGTAAAGATAGACAACATCGGGCAGTAATTTTTTATCTTTGGTATTTTTTAAGAGTAAATACAAAGACTTTTTGCTTTAAAGCGTATTATTAAATAAGGGATCATAATTATGGCACACAAAAAAGCAGGCGGGAGTTCAAGAAACGGTAGAGACAGCGCCGGCCAGAGATTTGGGGTGAAAAAATATTCAGGTGAAAAGGTACAGGCTGGAAATATCATTATCAGACAGAAGGGCACCCAGATCCATCCGGGTAAGAATGTAGGTCTTGGAAAGGATTATACCATATATTCCAAGATAGACGGCATAGTAGCCTTTGAAAGGTTTACAAAAAACCGGAAAAAGGTAAGCGTTTTAGCCGATTAATACATCCCCTTTCTCCACCTCCTGAGGGTAATATGGGATTTCTGGATGAAGCAGTAATACATGTTGTTTCAGGGAATGGTGGAAAAGGTTGTGTAAGCTTTTTCAGGGCCCGTTTTATCCCGAAAGGCGGCCCCGATGGCGGGGACGGCGGAAAGGGCGGGGATATTATTATCAGGGCCTCCAATAAACTTATCACCCTGGGCGATTTCAGCTCACGAAGACATTTCAAGGCCAGAAATGGCAGCCCTGGCATGGGCAATAATCAAAAAGGGAAAAATGGAGAGGATACCATAATAGAGGTACCCCCTGGCACAATCATCTCTGATCATGAGACCGGTGAAATACTGGGTGACCTGACAGATAATGAGCAGGAAATAACGATTGTTTACGGCGGCGCAGGCGGAAAGGGAAACAGATATTTTGCCACTGCAATAAACAGATCACCAAGATATGCACAGAGCGGAATCCCTGGAGAATCAAAAAGGCTTAAACTCACACTAAAACACCTGGCTGATGTTGGGCTTATAGGTCTTCCAAATGCAGGGAAATCAACCCTTTTATCATGCCTTACAATGGCCCGCCCCAAGATAGATAATTATCCTTTTACCACCCTGATACCGAACCTTGGGGTGATGGAGATAGATGGTGAAAAGTCTCTGACAATAGCCGATATCCCGGGGCTTATAGAAGGGGCAAGCGAGGGTAAGGGGCTTGGGCATCGCTTTCTGAAACACATAGAAAGGACAAGATTTCTTCTGCATATAATAGATATGTCCGATCTCCCTAAAGATGATCCGCTAAGGGATTACAATATTCTTGAGGATGAACTTGAGAGATATGACCCTTTACTTCTGACAAAAAAAAGGACAATTGTTCTTAATAAAATTGACCTTGAGAGGCCTGATGGGTTAAAAGCAAAAGATATGCTGCTTAAAATAAAAGCAGCGGGGCAAAATGCAATAGCTGTATCAGCCCTGACAGGTGAAGGGATAGAGGAGCTAAAAAGATTTCTTAAGGAAAATATAGCGAATTAGCTGAAAGGAATCCGGTTCAACAGCTTTTCTGTTGCCTGTTAAATATAAAAATATTCTTTTCCCTGTAGTAATAAACATGTTATGTAACCGGTATAATAAAATAACGCACATATAGCAATGGAATGTAAATCGATAAACAACAGAAAAAATTTACTTAAAAACGCCCACAGGATAGTCATTAAGGCGGGAAGCGGTATACTGACAGGAGGCGAAGGTTTTAACAGTGCGGTTATTAACAGCCTTACAAATGATATCTGTGATCTCAGGTCAAGGGGTTTTGAGATTATCATTGTCTCATCCGGCGCCATAGCCGCAGGCATGAAAAAGATGGGTTATGAAAAAAAGCCTGACGGGATATCTGAAAAGCAGGCGATGGCTGCAATAGGCCAGAGCCGCCTTATGATGGCATATGAAAAGGCCTTTGGCCGTAAAAAGGTCACAGTCGCACAGATACTTATTACCAGGGATGACCTTAATAACAGGCGGCGCTATCTCAATGCAAGAAATACCATATTCACACTGTTATCGTGGGGCATAATACCAATCATAAATGAAAACGATACTGTGGTGATTGATGAAATCAAGTTCGGTGACAATGATAATTTGAGCGCTATGGTTGCCAACATGACAGAATCAAACCTCCTTGCGATCCTTACAGATATTGACGGACTCTATGATGTTGACCCGAGAACAAATAAAAATGCAAAGCTCATTCCGGTTGTAAATAAAATAGGAGCGAATCATCTTCAATCTGCAACTTCAGTCCCTGGAGCATTTGGCACAGGTGGAATGGCGAGCAAAGTCGCCGCTGCACGAAAGGCCACACTAAAAGGAATACCGGTAATTATCGCAAACGGTCGCATCAAAAATATAATCAGAAAGATCATGAACGGTGAAGAGACAGGCACATTATTTCTGCCACAGACAAAGGCTGTTTGCGGCCGCAAACACTGGATCGCATTTACCAGGGCCATAAAAGGCAAAATCATCATTGATGACGGGGCTGTAAAGGCGCTGACAAAAAATGGAAAGAGCCTTCTTCCTTCAGGGGTTATTGGGGTCTCAGGAAGATTCAACAGGGGAGATTCTGTCCAGATTGTTGACCGTGACGGCAATGAAATAGCTGTTGGCATGGTAGATTATAATTGTAGTGAACTGGAGAAAGTGAAGGGCTTGAATAGCAGGAAGATAGAAGAGGTGCTTGGATTCAAGCACAACGATGAGATTATACACAGGGATAACCTCCTCATTACCAATGGTCAGGATGGAGATGAAACATGCCAATAAAATCCATGATTCGTGAAATAGCGACATCAGCAAAAGATGCATCAAGACTCTTACGCACCATAAATAGAAAAGAAAAGGATGCAGCCCTTGAATCTATTGGAAGAAAGCTGGTTGAACGTAAAAATGAAATAATCACCCGGAATAAGAAGGATCTTGCAGCAGCAAAGGAGAAGGGATTAAGTTCAGCAATGCTTGACAGGCTTACACTCGATGAAAAAACCATAAACTCAATAGTTCAGGGCCTCAATGAAGTGATGCTTTTGCCTGATCCTGTCGGCGAGGTTACCGGCATGTGGAAAAGGCCAAATAATCTTCAGGTTGGCAAGATCAGGATACCCCTTGGTGTAATCGGATTTATTTATGAATCAAGACCCAATGTAACAGTAGATGCGGCAAGCCTCTGTATTAAATCAGGCAATGCGGTTATCCTGAAGGGAGGCTCCGAGGCCATTAATTCAAATCTGATCCTGGCAGATATAATAAAAGATGGTCTTGAGGAAAATAATCTTCCTGGAAAGGCCGTACAGGTAATACCTTCCACAGACAGGCAGGCCACAACCGAGCTTTTGTCATGTGATGATCTGGTGGATGTAATCATTCCAAGGGGTGGCGAAGGACTGATCCGGTTTGTGACAGAAAACTCAAGAATCCCTGTGCTCAAGCATTATAAAGGGGTCTGCCATGCCTATGTGGATAAATACGCTGATATTAAAACAGCAATAGATATATGTATAAACTCAAAGGTACAGAGACCAGGTGTGTGCAATGCAATGGAGACAATGCTGGTACACAAAGATATTGCAGAGGAATTCATGCCCGAGGTTGCAAAGGCATTTCGTAAGGCTAAGGTAGAAATCAGGGGCTGTGAAAAGACAAGAGCCCTTATACCTGATGCAGTCCCTGCAACCGAAGAGGACTGGCCTGCTGAATTTCTGGACCTGATACTGGCTGTGAAGATTGTGGACAGCATGGAAGAGGCATTCCTCCATATAGAAAAATACGGTTCAAACCATACTGAGACTATAATCACAAAGGATTATGCAAGGGCAAGGAGATTTCTCTCACAGGTTGACTCATCAGTTGTTCTTGTAAATGCCTCAACCAGATTCAATGACGGCAACCAGCTTGGGCTCGGAGCTGAAATAGGTATAAACACCTCAAAGCTTCATGCCTTTGGCCCCATGGGACTTACCGAGCTTACTACAACCAAATTCATCGTATATGGTGACGGACAGGTCAGGGAGTAGGAGGGTAATTATTTGCGACTCGGCATACTTGGGGGGACATTTGATCCGATTCATTTCGGGCATCTCAGACTAACTGAAGAGATGTACGAGGAATTTGCACTGTCAAAGGTACTCCTGATCCCGTGCGCACAACCGCCTCATAAGGATAAAAGTGTTATAACCCCTTATCCTGAACGTCTTGAGATGGTAAATATTGCGGTTTCATATTCCAGCTACCTTGAGGCAAGCGATATAGAAGGAAGAAGAAAAGGGCCATCATATTCGATAGAGACCATCAATATAGTTAAAAACCTGTATGAAACTGATCTTGATCTCTACTTTATTTTAGGTATTGATACATTCAGGGATATTAAGACCTGGAAGGATTATAAAGAGCTCTTTGAACTTACCAGCTTCGTAGTTATTGACAGGCCGGGTATCAATAGGGGTGAAATTAACAGTTTTATAGAGTCTCTTGGATTAGATTTCAAAAGGGGCGACACGGAAGATATATACATAAACAGGAGTGGCTGCTCTATATATTTTAAAAGGGCAACATTAATGGATATCTCTTCAACAAAAATCAGACATAATATCAGGGCCGGCAGATCAATCAATTATCTGGTGCCGGACAGGGTAAAAGAATACATCATAAGAAAGGGTTTATATAAATAAATGAAGTCTCTTGACAAAGCACTGCTTGCAGCAGATATTATTATGGAAAGAAAGGCGGTTGAACCTGTACTGTTTAACATCGGAGAGATGACCTCCTTTGCAGATTATTTCCTTATTGCCGGTGGCAATTCCACCAGGCAGGTACAATCAATAGGCCGCCACCTGATAGAAAAGATGAGGGAACATGGCTTTAAGGCATACGGAACTGAAGGGGAAAACGAAGGACAATGGATACTGATGGATTATGGTGATCTTATTATCCACCTTTTTTATGAGCCTGTCAGAGAATTCTATGATCTGGAAGGTCTCTGGATGGAGGCTCCAAGGATAGAGATAAAACACAATGCCCACAAAAAAGATAAAAAATAGATTTTTTATTACATTACTTTTTACCCTTCTTACACTTGTTCAAATCAGCAGCATAAACGCTATCACAATTGAAGAGGAAGAAAAGAAAGGGGAGGAATTTGCACTTGCCATTAAACAGCAGCTTGAAGTCATAAATGACCCCTTTATAGATAACTACATTAATGACCTTGGGCATTACATGCTCAAATCCGTTGAAACGCGGCATTTTAAATACAGGTTCTATGCTGTAAAAAATGAAGAGCTTAATGCTTTTGCCGGTTATGCGGGAAATGTCGTTGTTTATACCGGGCTCATAAGGGCAATGGATGATATTGATGAACTTGCATCGGTTATGTGCCACGAAATAGCCCATGTTTCCAACCGCCATATATCTCAACAATTTGCTCAAAGTAAAACAATTGGCGTTGCATCCTTATTAGGAATGCTGGCTGGAGCACTTGTTGGCGGGGAGGCAACCGAGGCTGTTATGGTAGGCAGCCTTGCAGCAGCACAACAGAAAATGCTTGGTTACAGCAGGGATGCAGAACGCCAGGCAGATCAGGCAGGGTTCAAGTATGCGCTTGGGGCAGGTTTTGATCCTGCTGCAATAAAGAGTGCCCTTACTAAGCTGCAGGCCGGGCATTTGGGTTCAAACGAAGTCCCTGCATATCTTCTTACCCATCCCATAGGACCTGAAAGGATATCAAATATAGAATCCATACTTAAAACCCCCTATCTGGTTGTGTCAAAAGAGGAAAACCTTGCGTTCAGAAGGCTCTATCCCATCTTCAGGACAGTGATAATGGCAAAATATGAACAAAGGGATGAGATGACCAACTATTTTTCATCTGAGCTTGAAAAAAAACCTGATTCACCGCTTGCCAACCTGGGTATGGGGATAATCCTAAAAGAAAAAGGGGCATATAAGGATTCAATAACTCACCTTGAAAAGGCAGTAAATGGACTTTCTGATCCATCTCCGGTTTTGAGCTACCTGAGTGAGGCATACCAGTTGAATGGTGATACAGCTAAGGCTGTTTCAATACTGAAGGAGGCCATAAATAAAAATGGGGATGACAAGGTAAACCTTCTGACATTGACAACTATATATGAAAATGCCGGAGATTTTGATAAGACAATTGAGATTTATGAAAGGCTTAAATTACTTGAACCTGTTGAAGATTACATCTATTACAGCCTCGGGTATGCATATGGCAAGATAAACAGGCTTGGGCTTGCCCACTATAATTTCGGATTGTTCTATGAACAATCAAAAAATATCCGTGAGGCCCATTTTCATTATATGGAGGCAAAAAGGGAGGCAGGTAACGATACTGACCTGATGAAAAAGATCGATGAAGCTATAAGCAGAATATCTAATGACTTTAAAAAATTAGAGAAAAAGGATAATTCATTTTTCCGTTCAGGTGACCAGCAGGAAAGAGGCGGTTATTGATCATCAGTAACCGATAAAATACTGTCAGCAATCCTGCCAGAACAGACCATGTTGGGCACAACCCCATTTGTAAAAAAATGCACCCCCCTGGTTATCTCGCCAAGGGCATATAAACCATGAATATCCTTTCCGCTTTTCCCTTTTACGCCTGAAGTGTAAAAATCAACAAAAATCCCGCCATTTGGATGGGGGGCAATCAATTCTTTATTGATGAGTCTTTGAATCAGGATACTTTCAAATTTTGTTACATCTGTCTCCTGGCCAGTTGCATTGATAATGTAGCTACTCTTTAGTGCAAAGGGGACATCATGTCTGTTTATAAAACCTATTTCAAAGCCCTCTTTACCCACTGCCTTAACATGCGTCTGACCCTGCTTAATATCGAGCTGACCTGATTTCAGTGCATTCAGTATCTTCTTTGCATTGATTACAGGCATAGGGTGCCTGTAAACCGCCCAGACTGTCTTGTATTCCCTGTCAAACCGCATCCTGTCATTAACAGACATGCTGTTCCATATGTATCCTGTGAGAGGCCCTGATGCTGTCAGGGCTGCCTGATAAGGGATGACACCTGATTCAGCCCTTGAGATATCCTTTTCAAGCAACTGGTCAACAGACCCCTTAGGGTTAAAGATATCCGGCCAGTTTATCTTTTTACCTTCAGCTGCCTCCATTTCTGCCATATAAAGCCTTTTTACCTGGTCAAATGAGATACAGTTTTTATCTGATCCGGAAAGTAATGAATCTATATTTTCTCTATTCACATATTTAAGCTGGTAGTTAAAGTCTGGCCCCTGTACCTTTGGCAAAAGTCCGTTTCTTGATAGAAAGGTGATCTTCTCCCTGTGCCCATTCTCAAGAAGGGTAATAAGGGCATCAATAGCGCTCAGGCCTGCCCCCATAATACAAACCGGTTTATCCCTTGGGACATGCTCTGTTATTTTAGATACAGGCCAGGGATAGGGTATATACCCCTTTGTTCCTTTCAGCTCCGAAAGAAAAGCACCAGGGAAATTACCAGGTGCTAACACCACATTATCTGCCTTTATTATGCCACCGTCAGCCATTTTTACAGCAAATGCCCGGCCATTCTGATCAATATCAATTGCCTCACCTTTAACCAGTTCTACTGAGCATATCCCTGAGCATGCCCTATTTACAGCATGGTCAAGCACTGCCCTGAGATATTTTCCATATACATTTCTGGGAGGATAGTTAATATCTTCCCATGAGGCCTTTGATATATGGTCATGACCTTCAAGCCATTTAACAAAATGCAGGGGATCACCGTTTATCACCCCGAGGGTATCTGCCCTCATGTTCAAGATATGGGCTGTTAAAGGGGTAGAGTAGGCAAGACCCGGCCCGTGATTACCATCTTTTTCTATAAGGTATACCTTAACACCTGCATCAGATATTGTTGATCCCTTTTCAACTAACTGGTGTGCCAGTATGGTTCCGCTTGCTCCTGCCCCTATTATGGCTATTGAGATATTCCTGTTATGCATGGTACCTTATTATATATGGTTTTAATTGTTTCCTATTTTCTGGTTATCTGTCTTATTGCGAAGTGCCCTGGCCTTTTCCAAATCAGCATCCGCATCCTTTAAACGCCCTAATGATCTGTAAATGAATGCCCTGTTAAGATAAAGATCAGGGTCTTTGTCATCAAGGCTAATCGCCTTTGAATAATCCCCCAGGGCTTCAGTAACCTTGCCTGTATGCAAATATGCATTGCCTCTGTTACAGAGCGCATCAGACATGCCCGGGTTCAATTTAATTGCAGCAGTAAAATCTGTGATTGCCTCGGGATATCTTTTTTCCTTCATATATATCAGGCCCCTGTTATAATAGGCATCAGCATAATTCTTATCAAGCGCCAGTGCATGGGTATAATCATCCCTTGCCAGATCATCTCTCCCCTTCCTGGAATATATCCAGCCGCGGTTATAATACATATCAGCATTTTCAAAACCCATCTTCATCAATATCTCTATCTTCCTTAATTCTGATTCCATGTTGATTTCAGTAACATCCCTTGCAGCCACATCAGGTTTGACTAAACCCGCTTTCCCGGAACCTATTGCAGATATGATCAGCAAGATGATCAGACAAAAAAATAGAGACACTATTGATATCAATAATATTTTTCTTCCCTTTTTGCCCAAAAAAATACCCCCTTTATTTGCCTTGCTATTATCTGAATCTAAACAAATTTACAAATAACTATTTATGTTTTAAAGAATCAGCCATCATGCACACAAATATGTGCATGATGCACATTTGAATGTGCATGATCACCGCTTTTTTTAAAATCATTAAACCACTGCCAAATAACTTATGAAGCGTAATAAATATAATCTATTTATAATATCTTTAATATGCTGAATTCTATAGCTAGCTAATTACATATCACTCTTTTTCTGACAAAGTATACCTTAAAAGGATTAAATGGCACAGATATTGTATTATCAGTATCTAAATGAACACATAATTTATTGTTTATTTAAAGGTTTCTCGCTGTAATGAGCAGAGGAGGCTTCTAAATTAACAGAATTGATGATGTGTTCACCCTCCCGAAACCCATCTGCCTGATACTCAGGGAGATGGGTTTATTTTTTGTTTTAAAGTAGGTAACAGGTTAAGGCCAGTTGAATAAGGTTCTATCCCTGTTTTCATATTTGAATACAAAAAGAATATAAAAAAAGCGGAAGTAAACATATCCGCCTTTTTATTTAATAGATATCACAGACCCTCTGTTACCGGGCCATCTTCTGTCTGCGCACCTTTTCCTTTATCCGGTTGATATGGCCCCTGCCAAGCCCTTTTACCTCGCAACCCAGCTCAAAATATCTCTCAATCTTTTCATCATTCAGAATGCCAAAGCAGTCTATCACCGCAGTAGGGCCATTAGCCATCTTAACCAGCTCTTCCGGCTTAAGGTTGAGATATTCCTGATGCCTTACTGCAAGTATAACACAGTCTGCATTTTTTACTGCCTCTTCAATGGATTTTGACATCCTGAATTCGGTCATATGCTCCTGATTTCTGAAAAATCTTGACCAGCTTGCGCCAACAGCAGGGTAGGTATCCTGGTTTTCAAGCTCCCACCAGTGATCAACATATGGGTCATGGGCAAGCACCTCAGCGCCCATTTCAGTCAGCTTCCTGACAATGATCTCTGAACCGCTGTATCTCGTATCGCCTACATCTTCCCTGTATGATGCCCCCAATACAGCGATTTTGGATGCGGCAACAATTTTACCCATGTTTCTCAAGGCATCGCGTGCAAGCTGTGCTGCGCGTAGCGCCCTTGTGTCATTAATATTGATTGCCTCAGGTGTGATCTTGAATATATCATTTTCAAAGCCCATCAGATGCTTGTACGCCCATAAACCAAGTCCGCCATCCTTTGGAAGGCAATAGCCTCCAATACCAGGGCCGGGGAAAATCATATTATTATGGGTAGGCCTGACCTTTATGGCATTGATTACCTTGATAAGATCAACGCCGTTTGTCTCGGCAAACTGGCTCCACTCATCCATAAAGGCAAGAATAGTCGCCCTGTAGCTGTTTTCAACAATCTTGCAGGTCTCGCTTTCTATTGGCTTGTCAAGAACAGTAAGAGGAAATTTTTCAACATTAAGGACATCAGAGAGAAACTGTGTCACCCTTTCCCTGCTTTCACTATTAATGCCGCTGCATACGCGCCAGAAATCCCTCACAGAACTTACATAGTTTTTACCGGGCATTACCCTCTCATAACTGTGGGAAAGAAGCGGTTCAGCATCAATACCCCTTTTTCTGAATGCCTTTTTTATATGGGGATATGCGACATATTCGGTGGTTCCTGGTGGGACTGTTGTCTCTATAAGCACGAGACAATTCGGGTTTATCTTTTCACCGATTACCTTGAAGCTCTCTTCAAGGGCGGTGATTTCAGCATGCCCTGTTTTGAGATCACCCAGGCTCTGTTTCATATAGTCGCACTGTACGTCAACCACAAGCACATCAGCAAGCTTAAGGGCATCATAGGTATATGTTGCGATCATGGTCTTTTTTTCATTTACGCAACGGGCTATCATAGGCGCCACCTCAGGGTCCTCTGCCTTAACCGGGGACACGCCCCTGTTAAAAAGCGGGATCTTCCAGAAGCTCCTCGGGCTGGGCCTCTGCATGCCAATAACAAACTTTTTAGGTTTGCCTGTCTTCTTGTCAACAGAATCAGCCACAACACCTGCCATAACAGCGCCAACAAAGCCAAGCCCCATTACAACAACTATCTCTCGCCCCTGTTTCTTCTGCTCTTCTACCACCTTGACCAGTTTATCATATTCCTTCCTGTAATCCTCGTCTGAAGGTATCTTGAACTTTTCACCCTCAGGACTTATTGAATATTCCATATTACCCTCTTTAAATTAATCGGTTTGTATATTTATATGATGGAAAAAATCTTATTTATCATAATCGACAGGGGATTTAACCATCTTAAATATTATTTTTCAAGTTTATATTTAAAACCGGATCATGCTTTAGCAAGCAGCCTTCCAAACTCTTTGGCCCTATTGACTGCATCGGGATTCCTTGTAAGAAAGCCCTCTTCCGGCAAAACATCAGGGAAAAGAGATGATAAGAATTTACATCCCATCATTTCAGCCGGATTACGCCACTGTGCCTCAAGAAGGTTCAGGTTATCCTTCAACTCCCCGCCACCAGTGGCAATAAGAGCCATTGTTTTGCCGGAGAGCGCAGACCTGTGCTCATCTCCGTGGTGCTTTACCAGGGAAAATATGCGGTCTATAAATATCTTCAACTGGGCAGGATAGCTCCACCAGTAGATCGGGGCAGAAAGAACGATCACATCATATTCAGGAAGTGTAGCCACCTTTGCAGCGACCTCGTCATCAATGGCACACCTGAATAGATCAGATTTCTGGCATTTGAAACATGCAATACATCCGGGCGCCTTGAAAGTAAGATTTACAGCATCGATCTCATCGACTGTTGCGCCATGCTCCCTTGCAGAATCTATTGCTATTTTTGTTACAGCCCTTGTATTTCCATTTTTACGCGGGCCACCATGTACTATTACTATTTTTTTACCCATAATATCTGCCCCCTTTTGTTATATTAAAAGGCAATAGATAGCAGATAAAAAAAAATAAAAAAAGCCCCGTTTTTTTAAACGGGGCTTTGATTTTAAACCGATTGAATAAAAACTTTTATTTTATTATTCAGGCAGAAATACTAGCTTTGAAGACTTGCCATCCTGGCTTTTGTATTTTCAACCTTGTCGGTCGCCTTCATGGCCTCATAGCATTTCTGTAATTTTTCCAGCACCTCTCTGAGCTTTGGGTCATTCTTTCCTACCAGCCCTTCTCTAACTCCAAATGACTGCTCATATAGCTCAGCGGCCTTTTCATTTTTCCCATCTGCAACATACAGAAGCGCAAGGTTTTCAAGTGAAGCTGAATAGAAGGCATGGTTCTTTCCAAATGTCTCTTCTGCAACCTTTACAACTTCCTGAGCAGTGGCAATAGCCTCCATGATCTTTCCGCTTTTATACAGTATTCCCATCCTTTTATTCAGGCTGTTGTAGAGTTCGTGCTGTCCAAATGCTGTTGTTGAAAAGAAAGCGAGTACTAAAGTTGCAAGAATAATTTTTGTTAATGATTTCATGTTGATACCCCTTAAATAATTTTAATTCTATTATAATTACCGCGGTTTTCCCGCATTACCCTGTACAAAACCCTGACTCTGTAGACCGGTAATTCTCAAATAATAACACCGCTAAAGATAATCAGGTAATAAGTTATTAAACGAAGCTCATGCCTGATAATGACCCGCTCATCATGAGCATTTTACACAGCATCAGCCGTGATTCACTTTTTTTATCGGTATGGCCTTTAATAAACTTTAAGAAAAAAATGTATCAGGATGCATTTTTTTTAAATTGTGAATTAATTCCCAATTACCGCTACATCAATTTGTATCTTTGGTATGGGAAGAGCGATCATATAAACTAAAAGATAATGACTATTTATATATCATATCAACATATTACGGCGGTTTCCCATTTTGGACAGAGATACGGCTCTATATTATTGGATGACTAATGATTACATAATATACGCATTTGTTACATTAAACCCTGATTGAAGGAATACAGAGCCAAGGTTTCAGACATGGCTTTACGAGTCAAAACATTATAGAGTATATCACCACAGTTAGGAATGGCTACATGTATACTATGAAAACAAATATAATTGAGGGTGATAAGTAGCTTTTATCAAAGCTGCACTGCAACAACACCTTTTGTTCGCAGTATGATGCTGGATGGGTTAAACTCCCGCTAATGGGATGGATGTGTAAGCCAGGGGCAGACGAGCCTCATACCTGCTTCACCCCTACCCAGGGCCGCTATAAGGTGCCATATACCTTCACGCACACTATATCGGCGAGTGAAAATAAGAAAGCATGACCATGATTTTCAACCCTGGTCATACTTTCTTATATGAAATGTATATTTTTGGATTCCCTGACCAGCCTTTATATAGATTATTTTATAATGTTTATATTTGTTTATCTATATCTAGCCTAATTTAAAATGCCTTATCATCCCCCCTTATTTTTTCTTAATAAACGCTGGGTAGAAGATCTCCCATGGAAACTCCTCGAAACTCAACTCATTATTAGGGTCACTCTCCCCGGTATCAACCCTGCCGTTATGGTTAATATCTTCCTGGCCGTCATTATAGCTGTCTCCGTCTGTATCAGCGTTAAGGGGATCGGTTTGGGTTAGTGGGTCTGCATCAGGGATAAATGTACTACCGGTATCAGCATGACCGGTTGTGATACCTGACTCTGTACCATCCTGTATGCTATCATTATCCGTATCAGCATCGCACGGGTCTGTTTCACCTGAATCCACAACCCCGTTATGGTTTATATCTTCAATACCATCTATGATACCGTCATCATCAGAGTCTGCGTCATCCGGTGAGGTGCACATGGAAGCTTCAATAATATCTGACAACCCGTCTTCATCCGCATCTTTTGCAGTGCGAAGGTCTGTCTCCTGCAGGCCGTTCCATGTTGGTGTGTGCCAGCGACTGTACTGCTGTAAAGGCGTAGCAGCCTGTGAATAACGGAACCGAACCTGCCAGTGATAAGCTGTATTGGCAGAAAGCCCTGTAACCAGTTCGCTTATTTCAGCGCCTGCTATGCCTGTATCATGCCATGTTGCGCTTTCCTGATATCCGGTGCCTGTTAACAGTGTACCAACAGGTTTTACCTCCCATTGCAGCTTTACCTTGCCACGGCCATAGGGGGTATGGCCTGAAAGGGCAATATGAAAGGAATCCGGGCTATCAGAGATACCAAGAAATGGAATAGTTGCGCTGTCATAAGCCTTATACTGGCGTGGTGTCAGGTTAAATCCATCCCCGTCATTGCCGTAATAGACAAAGGCACTGCCTTCAACCGCCTCGCCGTTGTTATAACTATAAGCCCCCACAA
>CAYWRH010000110.1:0-14637 GCA_964460435.1 uncultured Desulfatiglans sp. | reverse complement strand
CGACATAATTGCGCCTCACGATAAATCCGGTCAAACCAATATAGTTGCCCTTTTCGCTTTGGGGCAGGTAACGGAGAACAGGTTGTTCAAAGGTACTTATTTATATAGTCTCTGTATTTTTATTGCCCGTAAAAATTTTTACGATCAAAGGTTTTTTTATCTGATGTCATCTGATATCGGTAAATTTTGTATTTTTTAACAGAATAGGTAATTTAAAAGGCATGAAAGGGGGTAAGAATGATAGACAAACAAAAACTGGTAAAAATAGTAGGCACCGGCAAGGTCTCTGACAGGGAAGAAGAGCTGGAGACATATTCCAGTGACATAAGTTTTGTAAACCGTGTCAGACCGGCATATGTGGTAAAACCTGGCACTGCCGGAGAGGTGCAGAAACTGATTGAACTGGCCAACTCAACAAGGACACCGCTTGTCCCTGTAAGCTCAGGGGCGCCGCACTTCAAGGGTGATACAGTGCCCGTAAATGGCGGCAGTATTATTGTTGACCTTAGCGGCCTGAAAAAGATTGAATTCGTTGACCGTGCCCGCAGGGTGGCGATGGTTGAGCCGGGTGTAACATTCGAAGAGCTCATACCCCTCTGCACAAAAGAGGGCCTGAGGCTTAATATGCCGCTTCTTCCCAGAAAGACAAAATCCGTAATAGGGAGCATACTTGAAAGGGAACCGGTTCTGATGCCCGGATACCAGTGGGACATGTCAGACCCCCTTGCATGCGCAGGGCTTTATTTTGGAAATGGCGAGGAGTTCAGGACTGGTCAGGCAGCAGGCCCGGGCACACTCAAGGAACAATGGAAGGTGGGCGCAATGCAGAAGGCCCCATATGGCCCTGGAACAGCCTCACTGCACAGGCTAATTCAGGGCGCCCAGGGGACAATGGGTATTGTCACATGGATGTCCATAAGGTGCGAGGTGCTCCCGAAGATGCAGGAGCCCTTCTTCTCTGCATCCCATGATCTTGATCAGCTTCTTGATCTCATGTCATGGCTCATCAGGCTCAGGATGGTAACCGAGTGCTTTATACTCAACAATACTAATCTCGCCGCCATATTTGCAACAGACATCGATGACTATGAGAGGATAAAAGAGACACTTCCTCCCTATGTCCTGTTCTATAATATAGCAGGTTATGATTATTTCCCTGAAGAGAGAATAGGCGCCTATATTAAAGATATTGCTGTAATGAACCAGCGCATAGGGCTTGATTCTTCAAAATCTGCGGGCATTATATCTGCCGATGCAATGCTGAAAAAGATCCAGAAGCCATGTGATGACCCTTACTGGAAACTCAACCTCAAGGGGGCAAACCAGGATATCTTCTTCCTCACCATATATGATCATATGGAACGTCAGATAAGCGCAATGAAAGAGATGACAGAGGAGATCGGATATTCACCCACTGACATGGGCCTCTATATACAGCCCATTGTGCAGGGCACAGGATATCACTGTGAGTTTAACCTCTTTTATGACCCCTACAGTTATACAGAGAGTGACAGGGTGAAGGATTTAACATCAATGGCGACAAAAAACCTCATGAATATGGGCGCCTTTTTCTCAAGGCCATATGGTGATGAGGCAAACTGGATCTTTAACAGAGACGCAGCTACCACCGATGCATTACGCCGGATTAAAAAGATATTTGATCCGAACCATGTAATGAATCCGGGCAAGGTATGTTTCTAGGTCAATATTCAAAACAGTATTTGAAATATTTAAGGAGGTAGCGAAAATGGGATTAGAACAATATCAGGGCGATGTAAACATGTGCTGCCGCTGTTCAGCCTGTAAATTTATCCCCCTGCAGCAGGTAAAGAGCTATGATTTTTCATATGTATGCCCGAGTATATCAAGATTTCAGTTCCACAGCTATTCAGGCGGTGGAAGGGCAAATATCATTTCAGCAGGCCTGAGAAACGGTTTCAATTATACAGACAAACTTCTGGACATCGTTTACAACTGCCAGATGTGCGGGGCGTGCGGCGTATCATGCAATTATGCAATGGATATGGAGCTCCAGGAACCGATCAATGAAATGAGGATCAAGTGTGTGGCAGAAGGCAAGACACACCCTGAGCTTGAAAGGGTGATAAAATCCCTGAAAAAGACAGGGTCAATGGTGCCTGTACAGGGGAAAAGGGGTGACTGGGCAAAGGGTCTTGACCTGAAGGATGCAACAAAGGAAAGGGTTGATGTGCTTTTCCATGTGGGCTGTCTTACAAGCTATAATAAGGATATGCATAAGATAGCAAAGGCCACAGCCCAGATACTTAAAAAGGCAAAGGTCAATTTCGGGATTGCAGGGGACATGGAAACCTGCTGTGGTGGCCGCGCCTATCAGATGGGGTACGAGAAGGAATTTTTAAAACAGGCAAAGATGAATATGGCCATGATAAAAAAGGCCGGCATAAAGACAGTTGTAACAGCCTGCGCTGATGGATACCATGCATTCAAGGTGCTCTATGACAAGTATGAACTCAAGGGAGACCTTACGGTTCTTCATATAACAGAGTACATTGATATGCTGATTAAAGAGGGCAAGCTTAAACCCAAAAAGCCCCTTGACATGGTTGTTACATATCATGACCCGTGCAGGCTTGGCAGGCTCGGCGAACCCTGGAGACACTATAAGGGCAAGAAGATACCCGGTGACAGGTTTGTATTTGATCCGCCAAAGGAATACAGAAGAGGCACAAAGGGTGTCTATGAGCCGCCAAGGGATATACTTAAGAGCATACCCGGCGTAAAGCTTATTGAGATGGAAAGGATCAAGGAGTATGCATGGTGCTGCGGCGCAGGGGGCGGTGTAACAGAATCAAATCCTGATTTTGCAGAATGGACAGCCACCGAAAGGATATTCGAGGCAACAACAACAGGCGCAGAGGCGATCGTTACCGCGTGCCCCTGGTGTGAGATGACACTCTCTCAGGCGATCGAAGAAAATGAAAGCAGCCTCAAGGTCTACGATATTGTCGAACTTGTAGCAAAAGCACTCTAGGAAAGGGGGAATATAAACATGGCTCTAAGTAAAGAGATAATTAGAGAGTTGGAGGATGTTGTCGGTGAGGAGTTTATCTGCTGTGACCCGGCAATAATGCCCTCCTACCACGGTTCTGATCTGGGGGCAGTAGTTCTCCCTGAAAACACAGCCCAGGTTCAGGCTATTATTAAAACCTGTAACAAGTATAAGCTTCAGTTCAGTGCTGTGTCAACAGGCTGGACAGGCTCCTTTAAAAAGGACATTGTCTATTTGGATATGCGCAGAATGAACCGCATAATAGAGATAAACGAGAAGAACATGTATGCGGTCATTGAGCCCTACGTTATTACAGCAGAGCTCCAGGCAGAGTGTTTTAAAAAGGGGCTGCACTTTAACGTAAAGGGGGCAGGGAGCAACTGCTCAGCCATGCTCCGCGGCCACGGACACCTTGACCAGAGCACCAGCGGCGATGATCGCAACCATCTTGCCATTGAATGGGTAACGCCTGAAGGCGAGATAGTAAGGTCTGGCGCACTCGGCTCAACTGACGAATGGTTCTGCGGCGACGGCCCTGGCCCATCCATCAGGGCAATACTTACAAGCGCTGTGCCGCCTGGAGTTACACCCGGCGTATTTACCAAGGCTGCAATAAAGCTCTATCACTGGCCCGGTCCGCCAAGATACGATATTAAGGGGCTATCCCCCAAGTACACCCTGCCCGAGGTGCCCAAAAACATGATGGCCCGCTATTACAGCTTTCCGTCTGTGGAAAAGATGTGGCAGGCCGAGATCAGGCTGGGTGAAAACGAGATATGCATGGAGCTTATGGGCTTCAATGTATCCATGGTTGCAGCCAATATCACTACATGCAATGAAGATGATGAAAAGGTCTTTAAGCGGCTTGATAAGGAAAAGAAGGGGCCGGGTTTCTTTGTCATAATAGCCGGCAATTCTGATAATGACTTTGCCTTCAAGAAAAAGGCACTGGAGCAAATAGTCAAGGAGGCTGAAGGCGAATCCATGAAGTCTCTGGAAGACCCTGAAACAGAGGGCATCCTGATTGCCCAGTGCACAAGGGTCACAGCCTCAATCAGGGAGACATTCCGTGCTGGAGGGGCATTCAGCTCAATACCTATCATGGGCCAGAGAGACCTGACCATCAAATGGGCTATTGGTGCCGGTGAGGCAAAACTGCCCCTAATCAAGGCAGGCCATATAGTTGATGACGGCGGCGCCTTCTTCGGATGGGGTGTTGAGCAGGGCCATGTAGGAAAAACAGAGATATTCTGTAAATTTGACCCGGCCAATGAAAAGGCCAAGGCTGCTGTTGAGCAGTGGTCAAAGACACAGGGCCGGAGGGCCTTTGATGAGAGCTACTTTGCCCTGATGATGGGTGAGGTAAGCGACGATATCAAGGCAAAGATGTGTCATTATGATAAATGGTGGATAGCCCTTACAAGGGCATTTGACCCGAATAATGTGGCACCGCAGGGTGGTCCGCTCGTTTAGATCAACTTAAAACAAAAACCCCGCTGATAATAAAGCGGGGTTTTTATTTGTACATTTATTGTTTTCAAGTGCAATACCCTTCTACTTTCCTGTGTATTCATAATATATGTTTGACATTTCCCTTATTCCGGTTTACCTTAAGTTAAACTTTAAGTAACCTTAGGGGGATCTAAAATGACTCAATACATAAGCACTAAAGAATTCAGGCTCAGGCTTTCGACTGTTGCTGAAGACCTGAAAAAAGCAGGAGAAATAATCGTTTTAAAAAAATCAAAACCTTTATTTAAAATTATACCCTTTGAAGATGTCCCTTCTGATATTCTTGACCGGGCAAATTCTCTTATTGACAACGGCCAGCCTGATCTTAATGAAATAGCTCAGATTGTTCACAACTTAAGAAAATTATGAAAATAATAATAGACACCAATGTCGCTGTATCCGGGCTTTTGTGGAGTGGACCGCCTAACCAGATTCTTAGGTGGATCAGAGACGACCTCTTGGTAGCATTTGGCTGTGAAATAACCACTGAAGAACTTAAAAAAATCTTACAATATAAAAAATTTGCAAAAAGATTTATAGATTTGAATATAACACCGGATGAGATCTTTGCCTATTTCATGAACCTTATCCAT
The DNA here is from genome assembly GCA_964460435.1 of uncultured Desulfatiglans sp. Taxonomy (GTDB): domain Bacteria; phylum Desulfobacterota; class DSM-4660; order Desulfatiglandales; family HGW-15; genus JAAZBV01. The sequence goes on along the minus strand of CAYWRH010000110.1, from coordinate 9,501 downwards.
TATGTAACTATACCTAAAAATATACCCCAAATTATTAAGCAAGACCCTTTTGATAACATCTTCCTGGCACTTGCAGAGCAAAACAATGTCCAGTTGATTATCTCAGGTGATGACCATCTGCTTGAAAAAAGGATTTATAATAACATACAGATTGTTACGCCCAAAGAAGCCTGCCAGATATTCGAAATCATCAAACGAAAATGAAAATCGAGGCGATCCATGAAAACCTTCAACCGCACTTGTATTAATGCCAATCTCTGTAAAGCTTCCACACTTGACAAAGGTTTTGCACAGAAATACTATTTTAAGCCAGTATAATTTAATCGGCATGGTAATGGTTACCGGCATCTATCCCGACCAAGGGAGTCTTATCAATCCATTTACAAGGAGGAATCAATTATGAAGTTAAGAACAGCTATGGTTGTGTCGCTGTGCCTGGGACTGTTTTGCAGCATCACCGGCATAAACAATCCTTTAGATGTGCAGGCTGCAGATGAGAAAAAGCCAATAATAACTGTGTATAATCCTTTGGGTACACCACCCCCTATCAAACTCAAGGATATGGCGCCCCGTCTAAATACCATCAAGGGCAAAACCATATATATAGTTAATGACGGCTATCCGGGATCAGGCATACTGCTGGGAGAGCTCACAGCAGTGTTGAAAGAAAAGTATCCCGAAACCACATGGGTATATAAGGACAAGCCCGGTGGAATGGGCAGCGAAGACGAAGTGCTCTGGAAGGAAATGGGCGAAAAGGCTGATGCAATGATTATAGCCCTTGGGCACTGAAGCGTATGCGCGCCTGGGGTCACCAAGCTATCGATTAATTTTGAAGAGAAGTACAAAAAACCGGCAGTCCCGCTTGTTGTATCAAGCTTTGTAGATCAGTTAAAAGATGTCGGCCTTACCAATGGAATGCCCGGAATCAGGATTCAGTATATTCTTGGACCGATCTGGGGAAAAACAGCTCCGCAGCTCCGCAAGGATGTTGTTCTGGGTAACAACCCTCTAACAGGTGGAGCTGTCATTCAGGAAATAATAGACAAACTTACCAAACCTTTGACTGCCGAAGAAAAAAGGACAGGCGAGGTTATCCGTAACAATGGGCCTGAGACATTCACTGGAACAGAAGACGAATTACAGCAGATGTTCCTGGAAAAAAGATATACTGATTTTCTCCCGATAATTCTTCCAACCAAAGAAAAGGTGGATGAGATGCTGGCCGCTACAAGCCATGACCCGGAAGAAAAACTCGGAGAGATGTCGCCCTTTAAACCCACCTTTGAGTCCTGGTCATATACTGTAAAAATAGCTGCCATCAATGCAGTTATGGCTGGCGCAAAACCGGAATATTTTCCTGTCATCCTTGCGATAGGATCAACAGGCACTGAAGCCATGGATGTATCGGACAACGGTTTTGCCGCAGGGGCGGTAATCAATGGGACCATCCGTGATGAGATCGGCCTGAATTACAATTATGGAGCATTGGGCCCGTATGCACATGCCAATACTACAATAGGCCGAGCCTGGACGCTTCTCTCCATTAATGGAGGCAACTGCGGCAAGGTTGGAAATACCTACATGGGAACAGTAGGAAACCCCATGAACGGGCTCAATATTATCATTGCAGAGAATGAAGAAAAATCCCCGTGGGATCCTCTCTCAGTAAGAATAGGAAGGGGAGAAGGGATGATGACAAGGCCCGGAATGCCCGCACCAAAACTTGAAAACTTCAAGAAAGGTGAAAACGTTGTTACCCTGTTTATGGGCTGGGGTGTTCTTTCTGCCAAGAACTGGTATGCAAACGTATGGGGCGATAAAATGGATTACCCAAAGATCATTAAGGATATCTACAGCACCCAGGACGGCACCCTGTTCGGTACATGCGCAGTCCTGAGTCCGCCGATAGCCAATTTTGTGCATGATGCAGGTTATGACACGGTAGAAAAATTCACAAAATGGGTTAAGGAGGCACAGGGAAATGCAAAGAGTGACGGCATGTATATACAGCCTCCGGGAGGCCAGTTTACTGTAATAGTCACCGGGGCATCCAACAATAATTATTTCAGCATGGGCGGTTTCAGACCAGGGGTCTCGGTCAGAATCGATCCATGGAGGTAGAATTAAGGGCGGGCACGCTGCGGCGTGCCCCTTCTACTCCGGAAAAAACATCCTCCTCTTTTCCATCTCATCCATTGTCAGCCTCAGGGAAATAACATTCCGCATCCTTTCATCAGGGTCTTTGATCTTCATGATCTCGTCGATCTTTTTGACTATGGCGCGGTCTGCCTCAACCATGCATTTTTCATAGTATGCCTCTCCGTTAGTGTAAATCCCGTATCGCTCTCTCTGGTCTACTGTGAATTCAATGGATTTGTGGATCATCTCCACTATCTCATACTTACTGGCAACAAGGGTTTCATAATTGAGCCACTGGTGCCATGAAGGCTTTGAAAGCCATGAGATATACTCCTCAAGATTTTTATACAATAGCCTGTAGCCATATTTCTTTGGATTATCAAAGGCCCTTGAACCGGGGTCCAGCACGATCGGGCCAAGTATCTGACCCCCGATCGGGACAGATGACCCTAAGCCCCCGAAATACCCGTTTTTCATGGCCTCATGATCCATCTCATCAAGCCTTTTCCACAGCTCCCATGTCTCTTTCATATGTTTTTCTGTCTCACCAGCAAGCCCGACCGAGAAAAAGTTGGTAACAGGGATGTGATAGCTGTGACAGAGCTTTATTGTCTTAAGGAGATCCTCATTTGTATATTTCCGGCCTAATAGCCTTCGCACCTCGTCAGAACCTGTATCAGGGCAGAGGTGCAGTATCAGGTTTCCCGTTACCTTTCTCGCCTCCTTTACAAAGCCCTCGTCAACAGGGGCAAGTATATCCAGGGAGAGCCTCTCAATATATGGCCTTTCCTTTGCCATAAGACTGAAAAGCTCCTGCCAGTAAGCCTTGCCTGCCATCCTTGCATCCTGAAAAAGGCCTATAAAGCTTATGCCATATTCGTTTAGTGTTTTTATATCATGCACAATTTTTTTAGGGCTTCGAAAGGCCGGCCTTTTCATGCCGAGATACTTTTTATATGCATAGGCTGAACCCCCGCATATGGTGCAGTTATATGTGCATCCACGGCACACCTCAAGGCTGTAGCGCGCATCAGCCTCCTCCGGAAATATGGAGGTTTTGGGTTCAATCAGGTCAAACCTGGTATACTCAAATTCATCAAGGTCAGCGCTTGCTGCCATAAGAGGGGAGACCCTGATTTCACCATCATCTGATCTGTATGTCAGGTTGGGGGTATCCTCTAGCCTTCTCCTCTTTTTATATGACCTTAAAAGCTTAAGCATGGGCCTTTCTGCCTCTGCCCTTATTACGCCATCAATAAAATCATATTTCTCAATGATCTCCTTGTGAAAACAGGTGGCGGTCAAGCCCCCGACAATAACAAGGGCATCAGGGTGGTGCTTCTTGCAGAGCCTCGCAATCTCGACAGCGCCCTGTGAATGCTGCTGAAAGTGCAGCCCTATTGCATAAACCAAAGCAGAAGATTCCTTAATATGTCTTTCTGCATCAAACTCCTGATCACTAGTCATCTGGTCGCCAAGGTTATCCAGGATTACCCTGTAGCCGTTTCTGTCAAGATAATCGGCAATGCTTAACATCCCGATCGGGACCTTTGTAAACTGGAGCCCCTCCACGTTTCTTCCGAATGCGCCGGGGAACATGGGGTATGCCTGAAATCATATATTGCAGGGGGGTGGAACAGGATCACATCATAACTTTTCATTGTAAAACTCCTTATGAAAAAGCGGGATTCTGTCAGAAATACCTTGAGGTGTCAATCCTGATAAGGCAGTGAACACGGGGAAAATATAATAAAGGATGATTTGCCGCTCGCTAGCTCATGATCAGCATCAGTGCGGCCACACCAGCCAGTATCTTCACAATAATGTTAAATGCCCCCTGCGGGATCCTTTTTACCAGCATGATCCCTGCAACCCCTCCTACTGCCAAGCAGGGCAGCAATAAAAGATTGATCTGAATAGATTTGACAGTAACAAGATCAAGCATCTGGCTGAATGGAAGCTTTAACAGGTTCACGAAAAAGAAAAACCATGCGCTTGTGCCGATAAAATTGGCCTTTGGGAGCCTCATGGAGGTAAGATATATCACCATAACAGGCCCTGCGGCATTTGCCATCATGCTTGTTGCACCTGCAAGGGTGCCCATCACAGCGGCAAAAAGCCAGTGAGAGGGTATGTAATCATCCGGGAGCCATTTATCCTTGATCCAGGATAAAATCAGAAGAATAAGAACAAGCAGCCCTATGAATCTTCTGAGCTGATCGTTTGTGATGTAGTGCATGACTAAATAGCCTGCCACAATACCTGTAATTGCCCAGGGCAAAAGCCTTAAGAGCTGTTTCCAGGCCACGTGCCTCCGCCAGCATATAATGGCAAAGATGTCTGCCATGGTCAGCATGGGAAGTATGAAACCGGTGGATTCCTTTGCAGGCATAATGGATGCCGCAAGAATGGGGATCAGGATGCCGATGCCGGGTATCCCGGCCTTTGTAAACCCGATCAAAAGGGCGCATATGATTATTACTGCCCATTCAATAAATGTATAACTGTACATAAGAGAGTGCCTGCCTTTATGAATATCTGTTCAAAAGGCAGGATAGAACATGGGCATCTATTTGGCCAGCTCTTTTTTAATGCCCCTGCCAAGGGTCTCAAGAGACAAAGGCTTTTTGATATATTCGCCAGCGCCCAGCTTCTGTATGGCCACAACATCCTCGGTTTCAGAATAACCGCTTATGATTAGGGCCTTCTGTCCGGGCTTAAACCTTGATATGCGTTCATATGTCTCTCTCCCGCTTATGCCGGGAGACATGATCATATCTAAAAGAATCAGGTCAAGGCTGTTATCCTTCAGGTATTCTATAGCCTTTTCACCATCAGAAAATGCAATATGCCGGTATCCAAGGGATTCAAGCATTCTGCATGATATCTCTCTCTGGCTTGCAACATCATCTACCACGGCCACCAGCTCTCCATTTCCCTTCAGCTCATCTAATGATGCTGCAGTTGCCTTGCCAACCACTTCATCCCTTGTTATGGGAAAATAGAGTTCAAACATGGTGCCAGATTTGCTGCTTTTAACATCAATATAACCGCTGTGATCCTGGACTGTATTCCATACAACCGTAAGACCAAGCCCTGTTCCGCTTATGCCCATAACCTTTTTTGTAAAGAAGGGCTCAAATATCCTGTCAAGGTTTTGCGGTGATATGCCAGGCCCGTCATCCATCACAGAGAGGACTACATACTCTCCGATATTAACATCTTCATATCTGCTTAGAGGCCTGTCTATATATCTGTTGCATGTGGATATGGTGACAGTGCCTTCATTTTCTATGGCCTCTGAGGCATTTGCAACCAGGTTCATCACAACCTTCTTGATGTGGATGATGGAGCCATTGAAATTAAACAGCCCTGCATCCAGCTCTGTGTTGTATTTTACACCGGGATGATAATTTTTCAGATTATTAAATTCAGGTGAGTCCATGTATTCCCTGACCACCCTGTTCAGGTTAAGGGGCTCCTTAACTGTGGCAGCCCCCCGTGCTATGGTAAGAAGATCCTGAACAATGGCAACGGCCTTGTGCCCTGACTCCTGAATCGTTTCAATAGGTTTTCTGAGTTTGCTGTCATGTGGTATATCCAGTAAAAGCAGTTCAGGATAGCTCACAATGCCTGACAAGACATTATTGAGGTCATGTGCCACACCCCCTGCAAGAAGCCCCAGTGACTCCATCTTTCTGGATCTGGCAAGCTTTTCCTCGCTCTCGCGCAATTTTTGCTGCGCCATCTTCCATTCAGTTATGTCCTGGTTTACACCATAGAATATAACCGGTTTGCCCTTGCTGTCTTTTACATGAAAGGACTGTGACATCACATAACCTGTCTTGCCGTCCGCATAGAGCATCCTGTGTTCAATCCTGCTTCCCACAGGGTTATCAGAATTTGCGCCCGTTTTTCTGGCTTCATCAAGGAGAGGGATATCATCGGGATGAACAAAACGCCGTTTATATTCATCAAGGCTCATTTTATACCCGCCCATCTCCTCTGCGGTGGTATGATATATCCTGTAAAAATGGTCATTGAAGGTATATATCTGTTTTTCTATGTCCAGCTCCCACGGCCCCAGGTGGGCAATCTCCACAGCAGTGGAGAGCTGCGCCTTGAGTCTCTCCTCCTCCTTTTCTGCCTGTTTGCGGTAAAGGATACTGGTAAATGTCTCGCCAATGATCCTTAAGATAACCATTTCTTCATCTGACCACTCCCTCTTTTTGTTCATATTGTCAAAGCCAAGAAAACCTATCATGTTTTCACCCTGACGTATGACAAGGATGAGCAGTGATTTTATGCCCCTGCCTTTAAAGTATATCTTCTCCTTTTGCGCCTCATCAGGCAGGGCATCCATATCAGGGATATGAACAACATTCTGTGATCGTATCGTCCGGGTAAACCAGGGCAGGTCATTATCAACCTTCATCTCATTTTCAAAATTGGGGAGCACTGTATTATCAATAGACCATTCGCTGATTAATTCAAGAATTTCCTTCCTGGTGTTATAGAGCGAAAAATAAGCATGATCAGCGCCTGTCTTTTTGCCTATTGAGGCAATTGCCCCGTTTATGTAATTATCCACCTCTTTATGGCTGATCCCCACAGCACCTGATGATATCTCACTTGCAAGACGTTCCAGCTCTGACCTTCGCGCAAGACTTGCCTCTATCTTCTTTCGTTCTGTTATATCAAATACCAGCGAGAGTATTACCGGCCTGCCATCGAGCATTATCTTTGAGAGATGTATTTCACTGTCATATAATGACCCGTCCTTTCGCTGCGTCTTGGCCTCAAAGGTTATTGATTTGCCCAGTGCTATATTTTCCCACAGTTTGACAGCATCCATATTTTGGTTGAAAGATGGGCCGGCAGTCTCCATGACCGTGAGCTTTAAAAGCTCTTCCCTTGAAAAGCCCTTTACCCTGCATGTCTCCTCATTCATTATAAGGTGTCGTCCCTCAAGGTCATGAACTGATACAGCGCATGGCAGGTTCTCAAGCACAGTCCTGAATCTCTCTTCACTCTCCCTAAGTGCAATCTCAGTCTCCCTGCAATTATCTATCTCCTGAATCATCTGCTCCTTTGTCACACTAAGGTCAGATGTTTTGCTGGATAACCTCTCGATACTTTTGGACATGGAGTATAAAAACCGCCCAATGCCGCCAATAATTGCAAGGGTAAACAGCCCATAGACGGCTGATACCGGCACCCAGGTAAGTATTTCAGCGGGATATTTATTAACGTCAAAGTTATAGGAGAGGTAACCCGAGTCAAAAAGCCAGGCAATTATAATCAATGCTGCCAGATTAATGATTGTTACAATGATCCCCGGCCTTGCGCCATAGAAAACGGTTGTCAGTATGCTCATGAATATAAAATATACCGCCCCTGTCCCGAATATCCCCCATTTGACAAGAGATGCTATGCCCATTATGAAGGTGCACACAATTATGAACATGCACTTTGAGTTGACTGAAACCTTTTTCCTGATTGCCATAAAAATGAGACAAAAAAGGTATACAAAAAGATGCAGGGCAAGGATATATATCCCTCCAACCCTGAGATAACGAAGGATTGAAACCAGAACTATGGGTGCGCCGAAAATAGAGATACAGACAAGAAGGGTATCAGCAAGTCTGTTACTGATATCATGAATGGTTTCATACTGGGAATCCTTTCCCAATCCCGGATTTTTCTGTTCTGGCATTTCACCGTCCGTTTGCAATAATTATCTGTTATTTTTAAAGCAAGAAGCATACCAGAAGGCTGGCTTAAAAATATATTGTTATATCAAGATATTACAGCTATCAGATACCATAGTTTTTGGAGATGACAACCTTTTGACACTGAAATAGTCATGATATTTCGACAGGCTGATATGTATAAAAAAGAGACCCCTGGCCGGGTTAGATTATCACAGATATATTAAGGGCCTCTAGATCAGCGGGCGTATTGTATTAAAGGGTGATTTATATAATTCCTGAAGCACAAGGCTTGCAGCGCCCTTTGCCCAGTCAGTATGCTGCCATTCAGGGATGACTATCTTTGTAAGCGCCAGCAGATCACTGAATGTATGCCTTTTTACTGCCTCTCTCATGGGTGAGAACATGATCTCTCCCGCCTCAACGCCCTGACCTGAGATGATGATCTTTTCCGGGTTAAAGATATTTATCAATACTGATAAACCAACGCCCAGACAGTGACCAGCGGCCTGCAATATCTCTATGAGCGCCTTTTCGCCCTGTTTAGCGGCATTAAGCACCTCTCCAAACTCTATATCACCACTGGATTGTCTGACCCATAACCCCTGTTCCACAAGCCGCTTTGCCTTATTAATAAAGGCCAGGCCCCCTACCACTGTTGCAAGACAACCCCTTTTCCCGCATATGCAGAGTTCGCCGTCAGGTGTAACAGGGACATGCCCCATCTCGCCTGCAAAACCCCTTGCTCCCCTGTATAGCTGGCCATTGGTGATTATGCCCATCCCGACGCCATGCTCGATTGTAATGACTATGAAATTATTCACCCCCCTGCCCTCGCCAAACCACTGGTGGGCAAGGGTAAGGGTATTTGCATCATTTTCTATGTAGGTCTTGATATTAAACCTGTTTTGAATACGGTCGCGCAGAGGGACGCTGCCTGCATCATAAATGGGGCTCCAGTGACATGTGCCGGTTTGAAAATCAACAACCCCTGGCACACCAATGCCGATCCCGGAGATATTTTCCAGTTTTAGACCCGCTTCATCTACAGCAGAAAGAATCAGCTCATCAATAAACCGGGCTATAAAATCAACACCCTTTCCGATAAAGTTTTCATCTCTTACAACCGTGCTTCTTGTTTCTCCCTGCATATCGCAAACAGCAGAGCTTGCCCTTGTCGCTGCGAGCTTTACACCTACAACAAATGCGGCATCAGGATTAAGGGCCAAAAGGACGCGGTTTCTGCCACGCTCGCCAGTCACCTCGATATTCTTTTCAAAGATAAGACCTTTATCAATCATCTGGGCGGTAATAGTTGTTACAGAGGCCCTGCTCTGGCCAGTCATGTCGGCTATCTCCGAGCGGGAGACCTCCTTTCTGGCACGGATGCTGTTCAGGATATTGAACTGATTAATTGCACGAATAAGATCCAGATTTGCTGATGGCATAATAAAACCTTCTACTTAATAATATGATAAAATGACTGTTCCAAAACCTGCCGGAGAGGGGCAGATGTTCAGGTACCCACTCTTCTTCGACAGAGTAATAAATTAAAGCAAAAACTGTCAAAAAAAGGCATGTAAAATCAAGAAATAAAATCTATTGGTGTTTTCTACTGTATAATTAATGATTTGGCAACAAAAGAATT
>CAYWRH010000109.1:0-14677 GCA_964460435.1 uncultured Desulfatiglans sp. | reverse complement strand
AGTATAGCATATTATATTATTTATGTAACCTTTTTATTGAATCGAAATACTAGAGTGACATCCCAAAATCCGATATAAAATTTATCCTTTTGAACAACCAGACGTGCGCCGTTAAAGATGGTATTTAATAGCCTCGTCTTCCCAGTGCCAGAATTGCCTACAATAAGATTGAACTTACCGAACTTCATTTGAGAGAAGTGGATTTCATTTTCAGAGGCACCGCTAGCCTCGTATGCAAGAATTTTCATCTTTGGCCCTTATCTATATGGTTTGAATATTTACTCTGCTTGGCTCCTAACGTGCTGCTCAGCCGCCGGCGAAGCCGGTCGTCTGCAGTGGCGGGTTATTCCTAGATCGAGTAGTTGAAATGCGTACCGTTGCCATAATCATAAAGTACAGTTGACTGTCCCTTGACCGTGCCGCTGAAGTGGCAAACTGAGCCATAGTCGTATCCGCTGTATTGATTGCCATTGATTTCAAGGCTTACATGGTGCGAATGCCCATAATCATAAAGGTTAAAGCGACCATTGGAGCCACTTCCACCGAAGTGAGCAGATCGACTGTAGTCATAAACGTTGACGTTCGACTCAGAAATGGTGCCATCGATGCTTATGTGCCGCCCCTGCGAGTAATCATAAACCGATGAGGGTTGTCTTCCTGAGATAAGTCTTAGTGCAATGTAAGCAGCACATGCTCTTGTATCATCCTCCATAGTTCCTCCTCTGTATGCATAACAAGTTATTAGCTGGACGAAACCGTCCAGCTAATAAGGCTACATCTGTTAATAACTATAAAAGCATAAACCATGCCAAAAAAGTCAGAAATCCAGGGGACTCTTAACTTCTTTTGCGGTTTTGCTTGGTACACAATGTGTATAGATCATCGTCGTTCTCACATCGACAATGCGTATAAATCAAAAAGACTTGTAAGACAGTAATTCATTATACCCGAAAAATATAACGGTTTTTTAAGCCACTTAATTGGAAAAAGCAATGGGAAAAAATAGGCTGAAGCATTTTATACTGTAGCCTGTTAGGAAAAGCGATAAAAAATAAGTCAGAGTGCGCGTCATTGGGACCTTTAATTTTCCACATTCACTCAAGTTTGTAATTCTTTGCAGTCTTTTCTCCGCGCTGAACAAAAACGCTCACAGTGGCAGGGGATATATCAAGCCTCCTTGCTACATCCACCATTGTGAGACCAAGTTCAACCACCGCCCAGTAACACAACAAATCCCTGGCACGTACCCTGTCTCTTTGTTTTCCTCTTCCGATCACATATTCCGCTTCCATTTGGAATATACTACTGACCTTATCAACAACCTTCGCGCCTTCATAAAATCATAGCCCATACCTCTAAGCTTATATTTTCTGGAAAATTGGGCCTCCGACTTTGAAAGAACATCAACTACAAAATCACTCTCCCCCAGTATCCTTTGATCACTCTTGATTCGATCATGGCCGCTTAACCTCATTTTTTTAATCTCATCCCAGCCACCAAGGCTTCTTATTAATCCTCCTCCAACCAGTTCCGTTCGCCTTTCTAGGCTAACCCCATCTTCCACATATAATAAGTATCGCTTTCTTGCCTCCCCCAATCTCTTATCGAAAAGCCGTGACACGGCAGGCGAGTCGGGAAAGACAGTCTATAGGTTGTGTTAAGCGAAGTAACGCAACAATATTTCAAAAATTGTTTATGATAAATGTTATGGGTATTGGCCAAATTTAAAGTTGAATTTTAAATATGGGCATGATATATTTCCGGCATGTTACCCAGAATATTAGAAGGCACCATTAAAAAGGCCATGAAAACCTTTCCGGCTGTCCTTGTCACAGGGCCCCGACAGTCAGGGAAAACTACGCTACTGAAGGAAAGGTTTTCAAAATCACACAAGCTTGTTTCCCTTGAAAACCCGGATGTCAGGGCAAGGGTCATTGAAGACCCTGTAGGCTTTTTAAAAGACAACCCTACCCCTGTCATATTGGATGAAATCCAGTATACGCCTGAATTATTGCACTATATAAAATCGGCTATTGACATGGATCGGACACCAGGAAACTGGTTGCTTTCAGGTTCACAGAGCTTTGCCTTAATGCAGGGTGTAAGTCAATCTCTTTCAGGACGCGTGGCAGTTCTAACCCTTCTTCCTTTTTCTATGGGAGAAAGTCAGGGAATTACAACAGGTAAGGGGGCAGAACTGGATGTGTTGTTAAAAAACTTAATTACCCCCTCAAAAAAAGAACAAAACAAAATTCCAATATCTCTTTCTGACTGGCTGCTCAGAGGTGCTTACCCGGAAATAAGAGTAAATAATGAAGTGGACAGGCAGCTCTGGATTTCAGGTTACATTCAGACCTACCTTGAGAGGGATGTCAGACAGGTAATCAAGATAGGCGATTTTAATTCTTTCAACAGGTTTTTGCGTCTTTGTGCTGCGAAGACAGGCCAGATACTGAACATGTCAGAACTGGCGCGAGACGTGGGAGTCACCGTTCCCACGATAAAAAGCTGGTTAAGTATACTGGAAGCCAGTTATCAGATTTATCTTCTTCCTCCCCATTTCAATAACTTTGGCAAGAGGATTATTAAGAGCCCTAAACTCTATTTCCTTGATACAGGGATTGCCACCTTTCTACTTGGCCTTCATTCACCGGAGCCCCTTATTCAGGGGCCTATGAAAGGACCTTTATTTGAGACCATGGTAGTTTCAGAATGGGTTAAGGCATTTTACAATAGAGGTGAACGGCCTGAATTATATTACTGGCGTTCAAAAGCCGGAATAGAGGTTGATCTCATCATAGAGAGAAACAGCAGTTTGTATCCAATAGAGATAAAAGCGACATCCACTATTATACCTGGCCATATTGAAAATCTTGTTAGATGGAAAGAGATGGCCGGCGATAAGGCGACTAAGGGTATTGTTATTGCTGACATAGAAGATCCTTTTGAGATTAAGGGGTGCCGTGTCATTTCGTGGAAAACAGGGATATAAAAAAGTTTGTTTGATATGTCTTTTGCTGCTCCGCTGTCGCTCAAGGCTATAGAGTGACAGGAAGCTGAATGCTGATGGCGGAAGTCCCAACCAATCCAGCGGTCCCGTGCTGCACATTTCCATGCAGGGGTTGAAAAGGTCAGAAGAGCTACCCATTGATTGTGATAGGAGGCAACATACCAAAGCGTTTCACCGATTTTTGGGAGGGAACCCAGATAATGATGCTTCTGCATCAGCTCCTGATAACGTTTCTCTTCAGATTGACGCTGACATATGTGCAAAATTCAGGTAATAAGAAGATTTTCTCCGTGTTCTCTGTGTTCTCCGTGGTGTGGTGTAAAAATGGATTTCCCGATCAGGTCGGGAATAACGGAGCGGGTTAAGGGCGCCGCCTTACGTAGAGTGCATGGCGGATGAAGCAGGGTTTTATTTTCATAATGGCTATACATGCAATTGACAAAGTCATATTGTGATGTCATAATGCAGGCAAATTATGACTGCATTTGTGCAGGAGGAAAGAGCAATGAAGACACTTACAATAAGAGGCATTGAAGATGAAGTATCTGAAAAATGCAAAAAAATTGCAGAGGAACAGGGGAAGAGCCTGAATCAATTTGTCCTTGAGGTGCTTAAAGAACGGGCAGGACTTAAAAAATTAAAAATCCATACGGCTGAACATCATGACCTGGATCATCTTTTCGGCATATGGTCAGAAGAGGAATATAAAGCAATTCAAAAAAAGATAGATTCAGAACGCAAAATCGATAAAGAGTTATGGGAATGAAAAATATCCTTATTGACACGAATATATATACCTCTGCCTTAAAAGGAGAACATGAAACAATCACTGTCCTTAAGCAGGCAAATGAAATTGGCATATGCTCAATTACCATAGGTGAATTACTGTCAGGGTTTAAGGCTGGCAGCAGGAGAAAGAAGAATAGAGAGGAACTGGCAGAGTTTCTTGATACACCCAGGGTCCATATATACAGGATTGATGAAAACACAGCGGAATTTTATTCTGAGGTGCTGAATAATTTACGAAAAACAGGTAAACCAATACCAACCAATGATATATGGATCGCAGCAATAGCATTCCAGTATGGATTCCAGTTATTTACAAAGGATAAACACTTTGCTTTTATACCGGGCTTAATGCTTGTTTCATAGAAAAATGATCACATCACTTTAAGAACTGAAAAAGGATAGAGCTGCCGGAGAGGTTTGAAAAGGCATTCTGCCAGTCAAGGGGTGTTTTCGGGGTAGAGGGCGATCTAAGGGAGTGGCTTAAAAAGGGGCTTGATTACTGAGAGTGCAAGCAGCGGGAATCTGCGCTTGACAAGCCCTGCACCAATCAACTAAAGTTGACAACCGAATAGAAGTCCTAACATAAACAGATTGGAGGAATAACCAGGATGAGTGAAGAAAAAAAACCTGCCAGAAAAAAGTTTGAGTGTCAGGGTTTATATAACAAGGTAATGGCAAACCATTTTTATGAGCTTGATGAGGCATCAAAAACCGGATCAAAAAAGATCGCATGGTGCACAAGTGTGGGCCCGGCAGAGCTGCTTAGAGGCATGGGCTTTCTGGTATATTTTCCTGAAAACCACGGCGCAATGCTGGGCGCTACCAGGATGGCCACAGAGCTTATACCCTATGCAAACGCCATAGGCTATTCCCCTGATATATGTTCATATCTTACAAGCGATATAGGTTCATTTCTTCAGAAAAAGAGCCCTCTCACCGCTGCCTACAAGATGGAGTCTGTGCCAAAGCCGGATGTCCTTGTCTTTAATACAAACCAGTGCCGTGATGTGCAGGACTGGTTTGCATGGTATTCAAGGGAGCTAAATGTCCCCATGATAGGCATCCATACGCACAGGGACATAGGAGAGATCAGGGATTTTCAGATAAACGACATTGCAAAACAGACAGAGAGCCTTATCCCTGCGCTTGAAAAGGTGGCGGGTAAAAAATTTGATATAGACCGTTTCAAGGAGGCGGTTGAACTTTCCAGGCAGACATCCGTATTATGGAGGGCATGCCTTGAAACAGCATCTGCCATCCCATCTCCCTGGACATTCTTTGATGCCACCATCCATATGGGCCCTGCTGTTGTCGCAAGGGGCACAAAGGAGGCGGTGGATTATTATGAGGTGCTCCTGAAGGAACTCAAGGAGAGGGTAGCAGGAAAGGTGGCAGCTATTGATAATGAAAGGCACAGGATCTACTGGGACGGCATGCCTGTATGGGGAAAGCTAAGCACCCTGAGTAACCAGTTTGCTGAACTTAACACATGCATTGTTGCATCCACCTACTGCAACAGCTGGATCTTTGACCAGCTTGATCCCAATGACCCTTTTGAGAGCATGGGAAGGGCCTATACGGAGCTCTTTATCGTGAGGGATGAGGCATACAAAGAGAAATATATACGCAACTGTTTTGAAAAATATAAATTCGACGGGATCATATTCCACGATGCCAAGACCTGCCCCAATAACTCCAATAACAGGTATGGCCTGTCAGAAAGGATAAGTAAAAACCTTGGGGTGCCCAGGCTGGTTATTAACGGCGACCTGAATGACCTGCGCTGCTATTCAGAGGAGCAGGCAAAGACCAATATTGAGGCATTTATTGAACAACTGGATGAAAGGTAACCCCTGCGCTGATGGCAGACAAGAGAGTTTTATATGCAGGGGTAGACATAGGCGCCTCCCGCACAAAGGTCGTGCTTCTTGATAAAGAGAAAAACCTGGCAGGATTTTCTGTTAAAAAATCAGGGACAGATTTCAGCCGTACCGCAGAAGACGGTCTTACCGAAGCCCTTGCAATGGCAAATGCCCCACGTGATGCAGTTAAAGGCACAGTCTCCACAGGCTATGGCAGAACAAATGTAACCTTCAGCAATGATACCAGGACAGAGATAGGGTGCCATGCAAAGGGGGCATTTCATTATTTTAACAGGGCCATGACAATCATAGACATAGGGGGCCAGGATAACAAGGTTATCAAGCTTGACAGCGAAGGAAGACGCATAAACTTCAAGATGAACCGGAAATGCGCTGCCGGGACAGGGGCATTTCTGGAAGAGATGTCTTTAAGGCTTGATATACCCATAGAGGATATGGACGGGCTTGCAAGAGAGTCAACCGAGATGGTGGAGCTTGGGAGCTTCTGCACAGTCTTTTCAGCTACAGAGGTGCTGGAGAAGATCAGGCAGGGTAAAAAGGTGCCCGATATCATAAAGGGGCTCTTTTTTTCCGTTATAAAACGGGTACTGGAGATGGAGCTTATTACCCCGCCTATAGTCATAACAGGAGGCGTTGTGGAGCATAACCCATACCTGGTGGAGATGATAAAGGAAAAGACAGGCGTGGATGTGCTTCTTCCTGAACACCCTCAGCTGGCAGGCGCAGTGGGCGCTTCGCTATTTGCGATGGAGTTATAGAAAACAATGGTTACAGTATTATTTCAGGCCTTTGGCGGACTGGGCATGTTTTTATACGGCATGAAGATCATGTCCGAAGGGCTTCAGAAATTTGCGGGAAGCAGATTAAGGCACATATTAAACATGGTCTCTGACAACCGTTTTGTCGGATGCGGTGTGGGCACACTTGTTACAGCCATAATCCAGAGTTCAAGCGCTACTTCAGTAATGCTGGTTGGTTTTGTTGATGCAGGTCTTATGAATCTAACCCAGGCAACAGGTGTGGTAATAGGCGCAAATATAGGCACTACCATGACCGCCCAGCTCATAGCCTTCAAGATAACCGCCTATGCCTTACCGATTATTGCCCTCGGGGTCTTTATAAAATTTTTTACCGGCCACAGCAAATGGATATATCTGGGAGATGTGCTGCTTGGTTTTGGCCTCGTGTTTTTCGGGCTTTCCACCATGTCTGACGGCCTTGCTCCCCTTAAAAATAATGAGCTGTTCATTAATTTTTTAACCGGGTTTCATGCCGATACAATCGTGGGGATTGTCCTCTGCGTGCTGACAGGGGCGGTATTAACCATGATACTACAGAGTTCAAGCGCCACAGTAGGCATTACAATGGCCATGGCATTTCAGGGGATGATCAATTTTGAAACAAGCGTGGCCCTCATCATGGGGGAGAATATCGGCACCACAGTCACTGCTCAGCTTGCAAGCATCGGCTCCAATATCAATGCAAGGCGCACTGCAAATGCCCACACCCTTTTTAATGTAATAGGTGTTATTATCATAATTATCTTCTTCCCCTTTTTTATTGAGATTGTGCAGTATGTGACCGGGGCAATTATGAACTTTGGCCCTGCGGACCTGCTTGTTAACGGCGAGCGCCCCAACATATCAAGATACATAGCCAATTCACACACCCTTTTTAATATTGTTAATGCAATTGTTTTCCTGTTTGCGCTTCCATACCTTGTGAAGATGACGATATGGCTTACTCCCTTTTCAGAAAAAAATGAGGGGTTTGAGGAGTTCAGAAAGATCAAGTTTATTGACAATAAATATGTTGAGACCCCCGCTGTCGCGCTTGCTCAGGCCAGGGCAGAGATAATAAGGATGGGAGAGGCGGTGGAGACAATGTACGATGATGTCATAAGGGCAATAAAATCCCGGAAAATAAAGGACCTTTCAAAATGGAGAAGAAGGGAGGATATGCTTGATAACCTCCAGCGGGAGATCACCAAGTTTCTGGTTAAAATCATGCAGCAGCCCATAACACCCGAAGAATCGCTGGAGATCTCAGCCCTTACAAGAATGGCTAATAATTTTGAAAGGGCCGGCGATGAGGTGGAACATATTGCAAGGCTTATAGAGAGGCTGATAGAGCAGAACCTCTTTTTTTCTGACGAGGGAATGAAGGATTATGAGACCATCTCGACAGAGGTCAGGAATTTTCTTAGTGTAGTAAATTCCGGTATCAGGGATGAAGATAAAAATGTAATGGAGAGGGCGCAGGAGCTGGAAATATTAATAGACAGGATGAAGGAAGAGATGAAGGAGCGGCACATGATGAGGCTTAAGAGCGGGATATGCAAGGTTGACCCTGGCCTTATTATGGTCGATCTGTTTTCCACCTTTGAGAAGCTTGGAGACCTCTGCTTCAATGTTGCACAGGCAGTAGCAGGCAGAAAGGTCTAGGATGAGGCATTCATGAATTCTAAAGAAAAGAGAATTGGCTTTATAGGCGCAGGCAATATGGCGAATGCCCTGATAAAGGGGGTTATTGCCAGCGGCATTTACAGCGGGGAGCAGATCTTCGCATCTGACACTGACCCTGAAAAACTTCAGACCCTCAAAAATTCTTATCAGGCAAAGGGTATCTCATCCAACAGGGAATTGTGCGGCATATGCAATATCATAGTCCTTTCAGTAAAGCCACAGGTAATGGCGATGGTATTGGAAGAGCTAAAAGGGCACATAAACAAAAAACATCTGGTCATCTCCATTGCTGCGGGCATCAGGATAAATGCCATTGAATCAATCCTTGGGGCTGATGTTCCGGTGATAAGGGTAATGCCCAATACCCCTGCCCTTGTCCAGATGGGGGTGAGCGCCATAGCAGCAGGAGGGGCTGTTACCCCGGAACAGATGAATATTGCGATTGAGATACTGAGGGCAGTGGGCATCGCATTTACTGTTGATGAGGCTATGATGGATGCGGTTACCGCTGTATCAGGGAGCGGGCCCGGCTTTATCTTCCGGCTGATGGAGTGTTTTGTAGCGGCAGCTCAAACACAGGGTTTTGACCCTGAGACCGCAAGGGATATGGTGATAAATACATTCTCGGGCGCTGCCATGCTTGCTCAAAAAACAGGCACCCCACTGTCTGAGTTAAGAAAAATGGTCACCTCCCCCGGCGGCACAACAGAGGCAGGGCTAAAATATATGGATGAAAACAAAATCGGGGATATCCTTGAGGGGACCATAGAGGCAGCAAAAAAGAGATCAGCGGAACTGGGGAAGAAGATGTAAAAGAGGCGCAAGGCGCAGGGCTCTAGGCGCAGGGCAAAAAAATGAACTTCCAACATCGAACTTTGAACGTCGAACTTTGAATGTAAAAACGATAAGAGGGAGAAATAAAGTTTTACTCCGTGCTCTCCGTATTCTTGTATGGTTGAAGTGACAGACTAAAATTGAACCGCAAAGACGCAAAGGGCGCTAGGAAAAACAAAAATTATTTATTGATATATAATAAAAATCTTTTCTCCGTGACCTCCGTGTCCTCCGTGGTTTAATCAATTCTATTGTATTTGCTTATTGCAATATCTGATTTCCATATAAATTTTCTTAAAATATTCTGATATTCCCTTCCCCCTGCAACATGGGTGTCATTGTGGCCTGCACCCTTTATCTCATAAAATTCTCTTGGTTCGGCTGCCGCCTCAAATAGCAGCCTCCCCATGTAAGGTGGCACAACCTCATCATTTTCGCTGCACATGATAAGCTTTGGTATGGTTACACGTTTAATCTTCTCAAGGCTGTTGTAATTTTGCGGGATAAGGGGCGCAATGATCATGAAGATGCCCATCTGTTTTGCCATGTGACGCACTGAAAGAAACCCATTTTCAATAATAATGGCATGGGCCTTTCTATTTATAGCCACCTCCAGTGCGGCTGCCACACCCAGTGAACGGCCAAGGAGGATAATATCATCCGGCTTGATCCTTTCGCCGTTAACAAGAAAGTCATAGGCGCACAGGGCATCGGTATAGATCCCCTTTTCAGACGGCCTCCCGCTGCTATTGCCGTATCCCCTGTAATCAAAGATAAAGAGATTAACCCCCATCTCCAGCAGCAGACTGATATATTCAAGTCTGTGAGAGATATTGCCCGCATTCCCGTGGCAGAAGAGTATTACAGGCCTATCAGGGTAAGGATTAAAATACCATCCGTGTAACTTTACCCCGTCAGGGGTATTGAGATAGACATCACGGTAATTCAACCCGAAATCTGAAGGCAAATAATCAAGCTCCTTCTGGGGTGCAAAGATGAACCAGCCCTCTATTGTTTCATAAAAGATCGTAAAAGCCATAACAAGAATTATGATAAATAAAAGGAGATATCTCCCCTTCACAGGCATAAACAATATTGCACCTGTTTTTTTAATGTGCTTTCTGATGATGAACCTCGTAACCACCATTTAATCGAAATCGACATAATTATTTTATTCGTCATCGAAATCGCAATCGAAATCCAAATCGGCAGTAAATTCGA
Organism: uncultured Desulfatiglans sp.; assembly: GCA_964460435.1. Taxonomy (GTDB): domain Bacteria; phylum Desulfobacterota; class DSM-4660; order Desulfatiglandales; family HGW-15; genus JAAZBV01. The sequence goes on along the minus strand of CAYWRH010000109.1, from coordinate 4,475 downwards.
TTTCGATGAAAAACCGATTTCGATAAGGATTTGGATTATGAAAGAAATCAGATAAAGCAAATCGTATTTATTTCTTTCATTAATACCATAATTTGTATTAGAATATCACAATTTATTTGCTTCATTTTGAGCAATCTCATAGAGTGTTATGGATTATTTTGGTGCCCCATGCAGGTTTTGCTTCTTTTCCTGCTGCGGGAATAATCGATTTTTTATTTTCAAGGGTGAGTGGCTATGGAAGAAAAGACCAGAATACTGATCGTAGATGATGAAAAATCAACCAGAGAATCATATATAAAAATCCTGAAATCAAGGAACGATCTTTCCATTGAACAGATGGCAAGCCCCGGCCAGGTATTTAATAAACTCAAAAAACTGGCGCCCGATATCATCCTGTGCGGCCTGTCGCTGCCCAAAATGGATGGCCTTGAGCTGTGCAGAAGGATCAAATCCACCCCTGACCTTGAGGGGATATACTTTATAATGGTGAGCTCTGAAGAGAGCGAGGATGCCAAGATCAGGTGCATGAACGAAGGGGTGGATGACTATCTTGTAAGGCCCATTAACCAGGATGAACTCCTCTCCAGGATTAAGGTCGGACAGAGGATAACCCAGCTCCTTAAAAGCACCATCATTGAGGCAAAGAGGATGTTCAGCGAGATAGATGTGCTTATTATCCAGGAGGGGGGATGCGCTCCCGGATATAATCCTGTAACAGCCTTTCTTACATATCACCTTGAGGGGATGGGGAGAGAGGTATACGCCACAAAGGAGGGGTTCAAATCACTCGTGGATAAATCGGATAACTTCCTTCGCCTTGTGTATGACCCGATTAAGTACAAAAAACTGGATCACCTGCCAGGTGTATTTCATGCTGCCCCCCTTTCTGAATGGAGAGGTGCATATCTCAGGAGCGAACGTTTCAAGGATTTTAAAAATCATGAAGTTCAGCTAAAGGCGGCAGCCACCATAAAGAGGAAGAATGTTAAGGCCATTATTGCCATAGGCGGCAACGGGACATTCAAGGGGATATATGATCTCTGCAACCTGATACCGACCTGCATACAGGTCTTCTTTGTGCCCGTAACAATAGACAGTGATGTTGCAGGCACAGACTGCATTGGCCAGCACACAGGCGTTGAGGCAGGGGCTGAAAAGATCAGGTGTTACATGGCGGATGCCAGGACACATAAAAGGGTATATATTGTAGAGATGATGGGGGCAAACAGCGGATTTCACGCACTCCATTCATGCCTTGGGTCGCGGGCTCACCTGGCAGTGCTCCCGAACAGCAGGATAAACCACGCCGAGGTGGTAGAGGCGCTCAATAAAAGGGAAGAGGCCGTTATCGTGGTCGCAGAGGGCTATAAAAAGGCTGAAAGGGAGGAAAAGGGGATAAAGGATAATGCTGCAGAGTATTTTTATAAAGAATTGCTCGCCACAAAGATAAAGATAAATAAGAGGGTGGTCTGTGAGCCATTTTCAAGGGATATAAGGGGGGCAGCGCCCAACAACATGGATATATCGCTGGCGCAGAGGATGGCCTATAATGTTGCGGCATATCTCAAGGCTGGCACATCCAGGCTCATGCCTGCTGTGCAGTCGGGCAGGGAGTATGCAATCCCCTTTAACCAGATCTCAACCGACAACATGAAGGAAGAAGACCTTAAGGGTCTTGCAAACAGACTGACCGGGATAAGATAGGTATAATATATAACGGATAAATAGATGCCTGTTTACGAATATTCAGCGCTGGACAGCAAAGGAAAGCAGACAAAGGGGATAATTGATGCCGATAGCCCGCTTACTGCAAGGAACAAGCTCAGGAGCTCTGATCTTTTTCCTGTAACTATCAAGGAATCATCATCACAGATAAAATCGCAGCACACAGGGACAACATCTGTCAATACACTCTTAAGGCGGATCAAGGCAGGGGATATATCAACAATCACAAGACAGCTTGCGACCCTGATGAGCGCAGGCATACCCCTGGTTTCTTCCCTTGATCTTTTAATCACCCAGGAGGTAAACCCCCTCCTTAAAAAGGTGCTTGCGCAGATAAAGGAATCTGTAAACGAGGGGAACAGCTTTGCGTCATCACTTAAGCACCATTCAAAATATTTTTCCCAGATATATATCAACATGGTGACAGCGGGTGAGGCATCCGGCTCCCTTGACCTTGTGCTTGAAAGGCTCGCCGACTTCAGCGAAAACCAGGAGGCATTAAAGGGCAAGGTAATTGCCGCAATGGTCTACCCTGTTATCATGCTCTGCATAGGGGTGCTTGCCCTGCTTTTACTTGTAACCTTTGTTGTGCCAAAGTTTGTTGCCGTGTTTGATGAGATGGAAAAGGCCCTTCCTCTTCCCACAATAATTGTTATAGGCACCAGCAATTTTTTAAAATCATACTGGTGGCTGATACTGCTCTTCTTTATTGCAGCCGGTTTTATATTCAGACATGCAAAACGGACAGAAAGATTTGCCCGCATGTGGGATGACATAAAATTAAGGATGCCTGTGTTCGGCTCGGTCATAAAAAGGATGATAATAGCCAGGTTTGCCCGAACCCTCGGGAGCCTGCTTCAAAGCGGGGTAACACTGATCAGCTCCCTTGAGATTGTGCGCAACGTTGTAAACAACGTACTTGTGGCAGAGATCATTGATAATGCCATTGATGAAATCAGGGAGGGAAAGTCCCTTTCTGCGCCATTATCAAAAAACAGGCTCATGCCCCCTGTTGTTGTCCAGATGATCTCTGTTGGCGAACACAGCGGGGAGCTTGAAAAGATGCTTAACAAGATAGCAGATATTTACGAGCGTGAGGTGGAATCAAAGGTTTCGGCCCTGACATCCATGCTTGAACCCTTCATGCTCCTTGGCATGGCGGTAATAGTAGGGTTTATTGCATTTTCCATCCTGCTCCCCATTATGGAGATGAGCCAGATAGTTCACTAGAAAATTCAAGAGGAGGATATATGTTTGCAAATAAAATAAATACTGAAAAGGGCTTTTCCCTGATAGAGATAATGGTTGTAATAGTCATCCTGGGCATCCTTGCTAGCTATGTTGCCATCAAGGTAACAGGCCAGACTGATGAGGCAAGAAGGACCCAGGCAAAGGTGCAGATCGAGACATTCAGGACTGCCCTTGACCTTTATAAACTTGATAACGGCATCTACCCCACCACAGACCAGGGGCTGCAGGCGCTTGTCTCCCCACCCACAACAGGAAAACTCCCCAGAAAATGGAGAGAGGGCGGATATATTGGCAAGATACCCAAGGACCCCTGGGGAAATGATTATGTATACCTCTCGCCGGGCGAAAATGGGGATTTTGACATAATATCATATGGAAATGACAATGAGCCCGGAGGGGAAGGAAGCGACGCGGATGTCAAAAGCTGGGAAGATGATCAGAAATAAAACCAGGCCATTTGCAGAGGGTTTTACCCTGCTGGAGATAACCATAGTAATATTCCTTGCAGGGCTTTTTCTGTCTATTACTGTTCCGATTGTGCGTGAAGCCCTGCTGCATGACAATCTGAAGACAGCATCCAGGGCGCTTGTTGCTACAATAAAAAAGGTAAGGGATGAAGCTGTAAACGAATACCTGGACCATACCCTATTTTTTGATATTGAGAAGGGCAGATACTGGTATGAAAAGGCAGGGATGGATGAATCAGAGCTGCTGACCGCAAAGGATCAGGCCAAAACACTGCCCGAGGATGTGCGCATACTTGATATAGATCAGCATGGATCAGAAAGAAAGACAGATGGTGAGCCAGGCATAAGGTTCAGCAGAAAGGGATACACAGGCTATACCCTCATACACCTTGGAGACAAGGGGGATAGAAAATTTACACTTGTGCTTGAGCCCTTTCTTGGCAGGGTTAAGATCATGGAGGATTATCTGAGTTTTGAAGATATTGAAGCAAAGGATATTTAGCAGCAGGGGTTTCAGCCTCATGGAGGTGATGTTTGCACTTGCCCTGATAGGCATTGCGCTAACAACCCTCCTTGCATCACAGTCTCAGGGGCTTAGCCTTGCAAACGAGGCAAAGTTCTATACAACCGCTGCATTTCTGGCACAGGGCAAGATGGCCGAGATCGAGATCGCCGATACAGAGAGCATCACAAATGACTCAGGGGATTTCGGTGATGATTACCCTGATTATACCTGGGAGGTAGAGATCAACAGCACCTCCATTGATGTGCTTGAAGAATATGCTGACCGCTTTAAACAGATAGACCTGCATGTCTATTTTGGTGAAAACAGGGTCTATCAATATGATATAAGGCTGTACAAGCTTTTATAAATACTATTTCGCATAGATTTGGTGACGAATGAAAAACATCTATTTAGTTAACCACGGAGGACACGGTGGTCTCGGAGATTTTTCTTTTAAGTTATATTCCGTGTTCTCCGTGTCCTCCTTGGTAAAAAATATTTTATTCAAACCTCTACAGGTTGATAAG